>JAGYOO010000195.1 GCA_018399295.1 Candidatus Omnitrophota bacterium
GGAGCTGGACAGCGTGAGGCAGGACGGGTTCGCGGCGGACACTTTTTCCGGCGGCAATGCCGAGATTGAAGAGTTTCAGCTCATGTTTATTGCCGGCAGTAAGTATATGCTCGAGGCCGGGGCTTACTTTTTGCCTTATATGGGGCTTGGATATAACCGGTACAGTTTTCACGCGGAGAGTATCGCGTATTCTCCGGGTGGGATTCCTCTTTCGATCGGAGAAATAAAGCTGGAGGAAGAGGACGGGCTGCTGGTCCTCGTGGGCTGCGACGTGAGGTATACGGAAAGCCTGAGTATAAATCTGGAGGCCCGGTTTGCCGGAGAAAAGGCGTTTTCCGGAGGATTTATATTCCGTTTTTAATTTTAAAAGAGGCCGCGGGAGCAGGGACGGCAAGCCGCCGTCCCCTTCCCTTTATAAGGCTTAACTATGGAACAGGTTAGCTTGAACCGGCTTTTCTTTTGTGTTAAAATGTTCCATTCAAAGGAAAAATGATGAGTGACTCGCGACACATAATGCTGATGTATATCTCGAACAATTCCGGCCATCACCGGGCGGCGCGGGCGATAGAGGAGTCTCTCAACCTGTCCTTCCCCAATATCCGGACTCTGAACATAAACTGCTTTAATTATACGAACCCGATTCTGGAAAAGGTAATCAACAGTATTTATAATAAGGTAATCAAGGTAAAGCCTGAGGTCTGGGAGTATCTTTACGACAATCCGAAGATTCTGAAACGGACCCGCAAGCTGCGCAGCCTGATTCACAAGTTTAATTCCAAAAAGCTCAAAAGACTGATCGAAAAATTTAACCCGCAGGCTATTGTCTGTACCCAGGCCTTTCCCTGCGGCATGGTGGCTGATTTCAAGAAGACCTACGGGCTGGACATCCCGCTGGTAGGGGTGCTTACCGACTACGCGCCGCATTCCTATTGGATCTATGGCAATGTGGACTCTTATGTGGTTCCGAATGAGGAGACCAAGGAGAAGTTCATCAAGGGCGGGATTAGTGATAACCGCATCTGTCCTTATGGTATTCCGATAAGCCCGAAATTCGGGGTCAAGCATGATCGCGCACATGTTCTGGTTTCTTTACGGTTGGACCCGGCAGTACCCACGCTGTTGCTGATGGGTGGCGGGCAGGGACTGGGCCCAATCGAGGATCTGACTTACGCGGTAAATACCCTGGAAGAAGATTTCCAGGTAATCATTGTCTGCGGGACTAACATGAAACTGCGGCGCTGGCTGGAAAACAGGAGACGGCTGTTTCGGAAGCGAATGGCGGTGGTCGGATATACCCGGGAGATCGAGAGGCTGATGGACGCGGCGGATATTATTGTGACCAAGCCGGGCGGGCTGACTACCGCTGAGGCGCTCACAAAGGGTCTGCCGATTGTTATTGTTAATCCTATCCCCGGGCAGGAGGCCATGAACACCCGATTTTTACTCAAGGAAGGCGTGGCGGTTAAAGCGGGCGACCCGCTGGAGGCGGCCGCCCTGATCGGAGATTTATGGCGCAATCCGGATAAACTGAGTTCTATGCGTCAGGCTGCGCTTAAGCATGCCCATCCTTTGTCCGCCGAAAGGATTGCCCGCCTCGTAACTGATATTTTGAATCGGAATTCGCAATGCTGATTTATTACTTTTACAGATTCAACCGCTGGCTTGCCTGCACTCTGCCGGTAATCTGGGCCTACCGGGTGGCGGTGTTTCTTTCCGGAATAAAGTATCTGCTTGCCGGAGAGGAGCGCGATGTAGTAAAAGAAAATATCCGGATTATTCGGGGCGATGGAAGCGAGGAAGAACTACGTCATTCCGCCCGCATGGTCTACGCTAATTTCGGCCGTTATCTTGCCGACTTTTTCCGTTCTCAGATGATTAACCGCGAATTTGTTGAGCGCCATGTCCGCATTGAGAATATCGCCTATATGGAGCAGGCGCTGAAGCAGGGCAAGGGAGTGATCGGCCTGACGGCGCACATCGGAAGCTGGGAGCTTACCGCGCAGATTCTTGCGGTGCTGGGATACAAAGTCAATGCCATCGCGCTGGTACATCAGAATCCCCGGGTGGATGGGTTTTTCCGCCGGCAGCGGGAAGTGGCCGGGGTCAATGTCATTCCCGTCGGAGTGGGAGTGCGGCAGAGTTTCCGGGCCCTGAAACGCAATGAAGTGGTCGGTATCCTGGGTGACCGGGATTTTTCCGGGAGCAACGGTTTGTTCCTGGATTTTCAGGGAGAAACAATGCTGGTGCCCCGAGGCCCCGCGGTATTCAGCCGCAGTACCGGAGCGCCGATTGTTCCGGGGTTTATCATCCGGGAAAATTTTGACGGGCCGGGCTATCGGTATGTATTCGAACCGCCGATTTTTCCGGAAAAGACTGATGACGAGGAAGCGGACCTGAGACTGATATCGGAAAAGTTTCTAAAGGTCATTGAAAAATACGTCCGGCAGTATCCGGAGCAGTGGTTCATGTTCCGGGATTTCCGGCGGGCGGAAAAGGTAACGATTGTCTAAAAGATGGAAAAGGAAAAACTGAAACAGCTCGGACTTCACTTCTGCATCCTTATCCCCGCGTTTAATGAAGAAAAAGCCATAGTGGAGATCATCCGTTATATCCGCACTTACGGTCTGGATGTAATCGTGATTGACGACGGATCAACGGATAATACAGCCGAAGAGGCGCGTAAGATAAACGCCGTAGTGTTCAGCCATGAGCGAAACCGTGGAAAAGGGCAGGCCCTGCGCACGGGCTTTGAACATGTTATCCGCAATGGCTACGACGGCGTGATTCTGATGGACGCGGACGGCCAGCATTCGCCCTGGGGGGTGAAAGATTTTCTCGAGCACGCGGCGGGGTCGAAAGCGGATATAATAATCGGCAACCGCATGGGGCATCCTGAAGGCATGCCTTTGACCCGCCGGTGGACGAATATCTTTACCTCGTTCGTAATTTCAAAGCTCGCAAGGCAGAGGATCCCGGACAGTCAATGCGGTTTCCGGTTGATAAGAAGCGGGGTGTTGAAGAAGATAAGCCTGTCGACTTTTAAATACGACACTGATTCCGAGATGCTGATCGAGGCTGCACGCAAGGGTTTTCGCATCGAGTCTATTCCCATCCTTTCCATCTATGCCGGACAGGAGAGTCAGATAAATCCCCTGATAGACACGTTCCGGTTTTTTGGTCTTATTTTCCGAAAATATTTCGTAAAGCGCTGATGGATTATTTCTTTGCCCGCAGGCAGATGATCGAGACTCAACTGAGGCCGCGGGGGATAGTTAATCCGCGGGTCCTGGAGATAATGGGCAGAGTGCCCCGGCATGAATTCGTCTGTCCGGAGCTGGCTTCATCCGCGTATAATGATTCTCCCTTGCCGATCGGTTCGGGCCAGACCATTTCCCAGCCGTACATGGTGGCCTTGATGACTGAATTGCTGGAGCTGGAAGCGGATGCACGGGTGCTGGAGATCGGGACCGGCTGCGGCTATCAGACCGCGATCCTGTCCGGGCTTTGCCGCGAGGTTTATTCAGTGGA
>JAGYOO010000196.1 GCA_018399295.1 Candidatus Omnitrophota bacterium
GGCACAAACATCCTTGCGCCCTTTCCCGCTGGTTTTATAAAAAAGGGGCACCGGTTTTACTTGGCACCCAGACTATAATAATTTTTGTTTTTGACCGCTTCAACGCTGGTTTAATTCATACATCAGAAAAACAGATTGCCATATTATAATACTTTCTCCCGGCATTTCCACATCTATTTTAACTTCCTGAGATTAAATTTTTTACCCCCGTAATAATCAGGTTTACTCCGATCGCGCCGACAAAAAAACCGTTAAGACGCAAGAAAAATACGATTATCTGATCAAAAACCAATCTTACGCGCTTCCTCAATAGATCATATTTTATTACCGTCAACAGCATTATTATCGCCAGATTCAGCAAAAGCGGAATAAGAATCGCCAGACGTAAGTTATTGGTCGAATTCCTGCCTGCTTAGCAGGCAGGGAGATTAAATCTTATACTCTGTGTGCTTGCGCTTTTATACTCTGTGCCCTCGAAAAAATAAACGTCTGTATTTTTCTAAAAAACAAACAAATAAGCTCACAGAGTTAAAAAAGAGTCCACAAAGATACAGCTCTTTCGTCTTTTTTCTGTCACCTCTGTGTTCTCTGTGTTCTCTGTGGTTTAAGTTTTTCTGTTTTCTGAATTCCGGCTTCCGTCATCCGACTTCCGGCCTTTCTGCCGCCAGAAACTCTTTCCGGAACGCGACGAAGGAATCACTCGCGATCGCGGCCCGGCAGCGGCGGATAAGATTGATGTAAAACCGCACATTATGAGCGGATAGAAGCTCCAGACCCAGGATCTCATTGGACATGAACAGATGACGCAGATACGCACGGCTGAAATTCGCGCAACAGTAGCAGTCACACTCCGAATCCACCGGACGCAGGTCGCCGGCAAAACGGGAGTTGCGAAGATTTATTTTTCCGGTTCCGGTAAAGGCGTTTCCGGTTCGGCCGTAACGCGTGGGGATTATGCAATCAAACATATCCGCTCCCCTGGCGATACTTTCCACAATATCCCGCGGGGTTCCCATGCCCATTATATAACGGGGCAGCCTTTCCGGCAGAAACGGCAGTGTGCTGGATATCGTTTTGTAGATAAGCTCGGCCGGCTCACCAACGCTGACCCCGCCAACCGCATACCCGTCAAAATTCATGTCCACCAGTTCCCGGGCGCACTCCTCCCGCAGGTCCTCATAAGTACTTCCCTGAACGATTCCAAATACCAGACGACCGGGCTTTACCTTAACCGAACGACTCTTTGCCGCCCAGTCTACGGTACGCCGGACCGCGTCGGAGGCCGCGGAACGTTCACTCGGATAAGAAACGCATTCATCCAGGACCATACAAACATCGCTGTCCAGATCTTCCTGGATCCTCAAACACTGTTCGGGTCCGATAAAGTGGGTTGATCCGTCAATGTGAGATTGGAACTCGATTCCCGCGTCAGTCACCTTGCGCAGTTTGGCAAGGCTGAACACCTGATACCCGCCGCTGTCGGTGAGAATCGGATTCGGCCAGTTCATGAACTTATGCAGGCCCCCGGCCTGTTTAATCAGTTCCGTGCCCGGACGCAGATAAAGATGATAGGCATTCCCCAGGATCATCTCCACTTTGGCTTCCTGCATTACTGCCGGTGAGACTGCCTTTACCGTTCCCTGAGTACCGACCGGCATGAATACCGGCGTATCTACCGAACCGTGCAGAGTCTTGAGCCTTCCCAGCCGGGCCTTGCACGACTTATCCTGATGCAGAAGTTCGAACATAAATCCCCCCTGAATGTTGATCGTTTAATTTGATCCGGCCGTGTTTGCGAACTGTTTCTTCAGACAATAAGCATACAATCGCCATAACTGAAAAACCGGTACTTTTGCTCAACCGCCTTCCGGTATGCCTCCTGAATAAGTTCGGTACCGGCAAAAGCGCTCACGAGCATCAGCAAAGTACTGCGAGGCAGATGAAAATTGGTCAGCATCAGATCCACGGCTTTAAACCGATACGGCGGATAAATAAAAATTTCAGTACTCCCAAAACCCGGAATAAGTTCCAGGCTGCCGTTCTCTCCGATCCGGCCGCAACTCTCCAAGACCCGGCAGGAGGTTGTCCCCACACAGCCGATCCGGCCTTTCCGGTTCCTGGTTTTGGCAATAGACTCTGCCGCCTCCTTTGTCAACTCATAATCCTCCGAGTGCATCCGGTGATCCCGGATATCCTCGCATCGCACCGGGGAAAACGTACCGATTCCGACATGCAACGTAACATAGACCGTCTCGATCCCAGCCTCTTTAAGCCGGACAAGACTCTCATCCGTAAAATGCAGTCCCGCCGTGGGCGCGGCAATCGCCTTTCCCTGTTGGGCGAACACCGTCTGATATCTTTCCCGGTCCGCGTCCAGGCTTTCCCGTTTAATATACGGCGGCAGGGGCATTCTGCCGTACTGTTCCAGGAGAAATTCGATATTCTCGCCTTCCGGGAAGCGGACTCTGAGACCGGCATCGTCCCGTTCTAAAATTCCCGTAACACCGGTGTCTTCTACCGTAAACATCGTGCCGGTCTTCAATTTTCGACTGTTGCGCACCATCCCCCGGTATAGCCCGGGGGCAAGACAGTCGCTCAGCAAAAGTTCGACCCGCCGCTCACCGGCCTTAACAAATATCCGGCAGGGCCGGACGCGGGTATTGTTTAACACCAGGGAGTCGCCGGGACAGAGATACGCGGGAAGCTCTCTAAAGCGGGAATGGATAATCCGGCCGGAATTACGTTCTACCACCATCATCCTGGACATATCCCGCCGCGGAAGCGGCTGTTGAGCGATAAGCTCCGGCGGCAGGAAATAATCGAAATCGTTCGTCTTCACTTGCGGGAAAATAACCAAAACAGCAGAGAAAGTATCAGGCTGATCAATACGGATGTTGCCAGAGGAAAATAGAATGTGATGTTATTCCGTCGAAGGTAAAAGTCTCCCGGCAAGCCCTGGCCGAAGATCTTTCCGGCCAGCATCAGCAGGGCACCGAATACCAGCAACAGTCCCCCGATGATCATGATAAGCTTTCCAGTCTGGACAAGCGGGCTCATTTCTTATTACGCTCCTCGATACTATACAGACAGCCGCAGTACTTCTGGCGGTACAGATTTTCCTGTCGGGATATTCGAACCGACTCCTGATATCCGCTCCGAAAATCTTCCGCATGAAATCTGACTCCGGTCTCCGCCTGGGCCCGTTCTCCGGCGAGCCGGATCTCTTCATAATCCTGGTAAGGACTTACAAACAGGGTCGAGGAAAATAGTGTAAAGCCGAGTTCCCGGGCCCTCTCCGCGGTCTTTTTTAACCGAAGGTACCAGCAACGGCGGCAGCGCTCCGGCGGCTCACGCTGGTCTTTGATCGCATAAAAATATTCTTCGGATTCATAACCAGCCGAATAATCGATGGCAACATCAACCTTTCGCGAATATTCTTCCAGAGTTTCCCGGCGACGAACGTATTCAAATACCGGGTGAATGT
>JAGYOO010000197.1 GCA_018399295.1 Candidatus Omnitrophota bacterium
CATAAACTCCAGCTGCCGTGTAGCCAAAAGCGACATAATGATACGTCTTTCCAGGGACTATACCGGTATGGTTAAAAAAGTCCTCCTGCCCGGTTACCACGGTCCGGTCGCAAACCAGGGTTCCGTCATTTTCATCCGTAGGATAAATACCGTCCGTCCGGTAACGCACCATAGTTCCGCTAACATCGGTTCTGCCGGTATTAACCCAGCGCAGCGTTACCCAGCTTGAATTACCGAAAGAGATATTAGACGCGGTAAACTCATACGGACAAAGCAGATTAGCATTTAAAGCGGTCTGCGGATCTCCCAGCAGATTTAAGGAATAATAACTCCAGCGGATCGCGGAGCTGCTGATCTCCCCCACGCAATCTGCCTTCGCGCTCTGAAGTGAGGCACCGAGATTGACAATGTTGTCCTTCATAATCGCGTCCCAGAATTCGCGCTGGAAGCGATGAGAGGCTCCGTTCGTACTGCCGGGTGAGTACCAGCCGTACCGCGAGCTTCCGATAAACGCGAAGGCCCCGTTAGGCCGGCAAACAAAATGTTCCAGCACACAATCCTGCGAGCCGTAGGTAAGATCTGACCATCGGTTATCGAACGAACCGGAATAACAGCCCTGAGTAAATCCCAAAAAATAGTTTGTATTGGTAAGACTATCGGCGGAATAATTGTTAAAGGCCTTTCCCAAAACAGTGACATTGGCGTGGCCGACATGATTAACAACATGCACGCCGGAATTTAGTTTTGAACTCAACTCATCCGCAGTCCACTCCGCGTCCTGATCATATAGAGTTTGAAAAGAAAAATAACCGCTGGAACCCATTCCTTCAGTAGTATAACCATTGGCCACCGAACCGAGCCGGACCTCCTCCATGTACGCCTTCCCGTAAGTGTCATCATCAAGCTTCTCCCCGAGCAGCAGAGACTGTTTCAGATAAGACCCGGCCCCATTCTCATAAGTGATGGTCTTGGCGACAAAATTGTTTACCTCAGTAACAGAGTCCACGGGAGCCCGGCCCACATAGACCTCTGCCAGAAGATCGACTTCCCCTCCGGCGACTCCGTCAGTGGGTTCGCCATAGATTCCATCCCCGTCGAAATCAAAGGTCCCATCCAGACAGGCATAGTAATGATCCGCGGGAATATTATTATCCGTTTCAGTTCCGCTCGAAGTAAGCACCGACGCCGTAAATCCGCGGCTGGGCACCAGAGCGGAAGAGTCTGTTTCACCATTCAGCACCCCGCTGCCGTCAGCATCACCTCCCAGAAGAACATACCGGGTATTATTGTTTGTGTAGTAGTGCGCGATACAGCTGCGAATCTTTGCCTGATTATCAGCACCGGTAAACGCGGGGTTAGCGTAGATCTCCTCGACAGTGATAACCTCGGCCGTAATTCCCCGGGACTGTTTATGCGTGACCAGCGGCTGAAACGCATCCTTAAAAGCGTTTGTGGTTATGATCAGATAAGCACAGTCAGCCAAAGAAGCCACAGTGCTCATCGGATAACTTTCCAGAGAGTCAGGATTATCCACTAGGGAACTTATGGCCTGGCGATCAGCGGAGGTCCCCCGAAAATTTTTCCAGCCAAGAACAGCAGTCTCCGCAGTCTTTAACTCAACCTCGACCTCGAGTTCGTTAAAATAAGTGACTCTGCCGCTTGCCGGCAGATATTCAAACGGATGGAGATTGAATATATAAATCTCAAATCCATGCGCCCTCTGTACTGAAACCGACTCTATCTGTTTGTTGGGAAAAGGATTGTTGGAAGAATAGACGGATTTTTTCGGAACATACGTCTCTGATACTATTTTGCGGTTCAGGGTTGAGTGATACGGTGCCGGCGCGATTTTAAAACCATCGCCCAAAAAGGTCCTTTTCCCGCGGATATACTTTACATTAGTGACCTGTTTCCCGTTGGGAACAAGAAACCTTACGGTCTTTATCGGCAATGAAGGTTCTCCTTCAGAAGCGAAATTAGAAAGTCCGGGCACCTGTAGCTGATCATATCCGGAAATCTTTGACCGTAAAACCGATTCGATATTCAGCTTTATCCGGTTTTTATCCGAACTTAATTTAAACCCCTTTGGTTCAGCCTTTACTTCAGTTGAAAAAAACAAAAAACCCAGCATCACCAGCAGAACAATCCACGCGCTATCTCTCCCGTTTCTGGACATCTAACGAATTCTCCCATTGGTTCCAGGTGTCTCCGGCCTTTTCCAGCGCTTCCTGCAAAGCCCGTTCCCTCTCAGCGGTTTCAATAAGTCCGTTATTTTGTTTGACTATATGCGGGGTGATAAAGACCACGATCTCTTTTTTCACTTTTGATTTTACTTTGCTCCGGAACAGATACTTCAGCAAAGGAATGTCCCCGAGAATCGGCACCTTTGATTCAATGATCGAATCGCTGTCTTTTATCAGTCCGCCCAACACGATAGTCCGTCCGTCCTTTACCACTACGGTAGTATCAGCCTGAGTGGTATCCACGGCAAGGGCATTATTGACCTCAGCCACGCGACGGGCCGAGCTGACCTCTGGATGGATCTTCATGGTCACGTATCCGTCTTTACTTATGTTCGGCGTAACAATCAGCTTCACGCCGACATTAATAAATTTAGTCTCTTCCGTCAGTGTGTTTGTTTCCTTGTCAATGTAAGTGACAAGATACGGCTCAGCGCTGCCAACCAGGATATTCGCTTCCGTATTATCGACAACCACGATCCGGGGATTGGAAAGGACGTTGGTATTAGTCGAGGTTTCCAGGGCCTGCAGGGTTACCTCATACTGATCCTGCGTCAAGGTGCCGATCTTAAGAATTCCGCCGGTGGCGGTGTTCAGAGGCAGTGAGGACGTGAAATTCAGGGCATCGTCACCCGTCCCGGCGTATTCCCAATCAATTCCCAGCCCCCGGCTCTTATCCAGAGAAATCTCCATGATCCGAGCCTCAATAAGCACCTGGGAAGACCGCTTGTCCCAATTCTGCACCAGGGCCTCGATCTTGGCGACCATCTTCGGCGCCGCCTCCACCACCAGACTGTTCGTCCGCTCATCAATGAATATTTCGCCCTCTTCCTTGGTAATAACCTCTTTAAGCTTAGTGTGCATCTCCTGCGCCTTGCCGTAACTAAGATTAAATACCCGGGTGTCCAGCTGACTGTCCAGCCTGGCCACCGAACGGGCGATTCCCTCCAGGATATCTTCCGTATCAGTTACAATCACCTGATTAGAAAGAGAATTAATCTCCACCCTGCCCCGCGCGGACTTTACCGAATTCAATACCTGCCGAAGATCGGCGGCATTAGCGTTTTCCAGAGCAAATACGCGGGTCATCAGCGGTTTCGTCTGTTCCTGCTGCAACATATCCTGAGGCGTAAATACCTTGATCACCTCATGATCTAGCCGGTAGATATAATTATTCGCGTCAAGTATCGCCTCCAGAGCCTGCTCCACGGTAACATCCTGCATCTTGGCGGTCACTCTTCCCT
>JAGYOO010000198.1 GCA_018399295.1 Candidatus Omnitrophota bacterium
AATCCGAGACAATCGGATATGTGTTAAAGCTGGACCCGTCCTTCTGGAGCTCTGATTCTGCTCCCCGTTTGAGCCTGAATCACGACAGCCGGATAATGCAAAGCCTCTGAATCTTCCCAATGACATGGGCTCAACTCTCTCTTCCAAATACTTGAGGTGTTCGATTGATTGCAAGCGGCTGGCATGGGTGCGTTCTGCTTGTCAGTAAAATTTTGGGATGGTACAATGAGCTATTCACAGGCCGGGAGGTCATGCTGCCGGAAGGGAAGAGAGATGGAAGGAATGCGCTTAATGGTGATAACTCTTGTGAAAGTAGTCGCTAAAAATACTTATGACGGTAAGCTTGTAAACCGTCTCAGTACGGTTGGCGTGTATAGTCTTATCGCCTGTCTGGAGGGAGCCGGTATAGAATTCGGTAATCAGGTGTTAACGCGGGTCAAGGGGGGTACCGTGGAGCAGAGGCTTGATCCGGCTTACGTGGCTCCAGCCGTTTGCCGGCACTAAATTTTTCGAGGAATACAAGCATACTCTGTTCAGGCCGATCGCGTTTCCCGGTTTTTTATCATTATCGTACGCTTGACCTGGAAAAGAAAATAAGACTTGTGACCAGGATTGTTCCGGTTTAAGTGAAGAAAAAAGGAGGGGCAATTGAAAAGCAGGTGGATGCGTCAGGGGCTGTTTTTAGCCTGGATTTTACTTGCTGTAAGCGTGGGAGGTGGATGTTCGGGGAAAGAACAGATAAAAGAAGCATTGGAGAATGAAGAGAGTGTCTGGCCGCTTGCTTATGAACAGGTAAGCAAGGAATCCTTGGCGTGGCTGAAATCCCAGAGGTGGCTTCCGTTAACGATAGGCTACTTTGCCGATGTGCCCGGATATTCGGTCACATACGCGGTTATAAAAGAAAAAAAACTTCTTGAGAAGCGCGGCCTTCCGGTTTCTTTCGTCAGTTTTCTCTCGGGTCCGCCGATTGTGGAAGCATTTATAGGAGGACAGACTCAGGTTTCGCATTACGGGGATTTTCCATTTTGGCTTACAGTTGATAAGGGGGCGCCGGTAACGGCTTTTGCGCTTACCGGGGTGAATCACGAAGTAGCTATGCTGGTTCGACCGGATTCGCTGATTAACCGACCTGAGGACTTAAAACAGGAAGGCAAACAGACGGTGGTAGGAACTACGCTGGGATCGTACGCGGAGTTTTATCTGGCTGCCATGTCTGAACGCAAGGGGCTGATTCGCGGCAAGGATTTCCGGATCGCAGGATTGAGCATGAGGGATGCTCAGCTTTTGCCTAAAGGAGTGGATGCGGTGGTGCTTTGGGATCCGCATATCACGTTTGCCCTGGAAAAGAAGCTGGGAAGGAAGATCGACTCAGGCTACGACTATTTTTTTAATACGGCATTCGACTTTGTTCGGAGTGAAATACATGAAAATGCTCCGGACGTGGTGCAGGCGCTGGCAGATGCGGCCGTGGAAGCGGTGATGTTTATTCAACGTAATCCGGAAGTTGCCGCCGATATTTTTCGAAAGGATCCGCGAATGGCGGCTTATTCTCGGGAACTCGTCGTAAGCCAGGTGAAGAGGTACACGGCCTATCCGCCGGAGTTTCGATATATTCATTCGGATTTTTGGACAGGGGAAGATTCCCGGATTATAAAGACTCTTCACGCAGAGGGGCGGATAAATAAGGCCTGGAGTGTGGAAGAAATGAAAGAAGTTATCGCCCCGGAATATCTGGAAAAGACATTCGCTAAGTTAGGACGTAAGATTCCGGGAAAGCCTGTGTTTCTACCTTTAGACTGGCAGGGACAGGTGGCGCAGCCACCCTATCCTGATTACATAACCCCTTTTGACGCGGTCAGAGAAGCAGAGCTTTCAGGAGTCTATCCGACCGGTGAATAACTTTTTCGGATGGTTGCTGAAAAAGAATCTCCGCTATCTTACGGCTGCTCTACTGCTCATTGGATGGCAGATATTCGCCGTGCGCGTATTCCCGGCCCGGTGTCCTACCGCTCGTAATATTCTGCCTGCGCCAACGGATGTAGTCTTGATGGGATATGAACTGCTGGGCCGGGGAGAACTGGGTATGCACATTATGGCCAGTATCCGCCGGGTGGCAGCGGGTTTTTTAATTGCTTTATCGTGCGGTACGCTGCTTGGAGTGCTTATGGGGGTTAATCGGGAGCTGCGGAAGCGGCTGCAGCTTCTGATTGTGATGCTTCGACCGATTCCGCCGTTCGCCTGGATTCCCCTGGGGTTATTGTGGTTTGGGGTGGGGGATGCTGAAGCGGTGATGGTTATCATGCTCAGTGGCGTTTTTCATGTTGCCCTGCATACCCTTCATGGCATAGACGGGATTGATCCGGCCCTGGTACGGGTGGCATCGTCATTAGGAGTGAACCGCTTTCAGCGCATTACAAAAATCGTGTTGCCGGGAATGATGCCGGAATTTTTTTTTGGTCTGCGTACTGCTCTGGCATTTTGCTGGGTAGCAGTAGTCGGCGCGGAGATGGTGGGATCGGTTTCCGGCCTGGGGTATTTGATCCTTGATTCAAGGAATAGAGGACTGCCGCAGCTGGCCGTGCTGGGAATGGTTTTGATTGGTTTTATCGGAACTGTTTTCGACAGCTTTCTTGTCGGCGTAAAAAAACTGATTTTGCCATGGGATACGCGATGAACCAGACACAAGTTGTCCGGATATTCCGAAGAGTTTACTCTTTGGATTTTATTATCGTCCTATTTGCGGTCTGGGAGGTGTTTTCCCGATTTATTTACCCGAAGTTTGAGCCGCAGGCCGCACTTTTTCTTCCGCCATTTTCCTTGGTATTTAAGGAATTTTTTCAACTGATATCATCCGGTTTGATGCTGGAACACATATTTGCCAGCATTAAAAGAATTATGATCGGGTTTACCCTGGCTTCGGCAGTTGGGATTTTCCTCGGACTTTTTTTCGGAACCAGCCGTCTTGCTTATGAACAGCTTCGATGTGTTTGCGGTCTTTTTCGGGCGGTTCCGCCCGTGGCTTGGATCCCGCTTAGCTTGTTGTGGTTTGGTATTACCGATGCTCAGCAGTATTTTATAATTTTCATTGGTGTTGTTTTTCCCGTGCTCTCACAAACAATGGAAGGGGTTAATCGGATTCCTGTCCATTTGCGGCAGATGGCGTTAACCCTTGGTGCTAAAAGGCTGATGATTTTTAAAAAAGTCATCATGCCCGCCGCTCTTCCTCATATTATGTTCGGACTGCGTTCGGGAATGGGCTACGCCTGGTTTATTATCGTTGCCGCTGAATTCGTCTCAGCTTCAAACGGGCTGGGATACCTCATTCTTGAAGGCCGGAATGTAATTATAACCGAACGAGTCTTTTCCGGGATGATTGCGATTGGGATGGTAAACCTGTTTTTCTATGATGTTTTTCTTAAACTCGAGCGCCTGGTAATACCCTGGCGCGGTGAAACTGGGTAAAGGTATGGCGGACTTGA
>JAGYOO010000199.1 GCA_018399295.1 Candidatus Omnitrophota bacterium
TTTTACGCCATTACTGTTTCTACTGCAAAGTCTCTGAATAATCCTTTGATTTATCGACAGGATCCTTTCTGTCAACCATTTTCAGGATATCACACCCTGTTTTTACCATATCCATAACCGTCTTTTCCCCTCAAGTCAGAATTAAGAGAGAAGTAGATCAATAAAAAGCAGACAGAGGAAATTTACTAAGCAGCCGTGTCAGGGTAGTATTATCTCAGGTGGGCTTTTCAAAAGGAGAATCTCTTGCGCGTTTTAATGTTAAGAAAAAGCAAGAAAAAGATAGAGTCGGGAAACGGCGGGGGCGGGTTCGATCAGACGCGAAATCCGGTTCCGGAAATCATAGTACTTGGTTATCCCGGGACAGGGCTGATCCGGGTGAAGAATCTGCTTAATCGGGCCCTGAGTTTATGGTTTGAACTCGGTAGTGAATGGGACGACAAGCTGATTAACAGCTATTCCGGGGACTTTCCCGTGGGAATGCCCAGGATCGAAGTTACTTCTAATATGCCTGACTTTTTATTTCAGGATTTTCACCGGTTCGAGCCTGATCACCGTTGGTTTTCCGGCAGAAAAGTGCTGGTCCTGACGCGTGACCCGGTAGAAGTGATGAAAAATATTTTTCTCCGGTACTCTTTAATCGAATCTCCGCCGTTGTTCCATGGAACTCCCGGAGAACTGGTAAGGGATCCGATATTCGGGCTGGATAAGTATCTTAAGTTTTACCGGCGGTGTTACGAGGATCGGCACCTTTGCGAAGACTGGGTCCCGCTTCGTTTTGAAGATCTGGTTCAAAATCCGGAATTTATACTGCGAAATACACTTAAAATCTGCGGGAATCCTTATCCATCTCAGGAGTTGGTTGAAAGGGCCGTTGCTCTGGCCGGTGTTTCCCAGGAGGCATTAGATGAGAATCCGTCCGATGAGATTTTAATAAATATGAAGGAACACGTATTACGTTTTACTCCAGTAGTTAAGAGCTATATTCGGAACAGGGTTCAAAGAGAGATGCCCGCTATCTACGGATATCTCAAGGCGCGGTAACGGGGTTAATAACAGCAAATCGAGAAGGAAAAAACAGTGAAAAAAGAAAGCATTCCGGCGATTGTCCTGGGCATGACCGCGAACGGACTGTCTGTTACGCGTTCTCTCGGCCGTAAAGGCATAAAGGTAGTGGGTGTGGACTTTAACTCTAACGGGCCCGGGTTCAGATCTCGTTACTGTAAAGAACGGTTTATAACTGCCGACCCGGGCCGGGAACCGGAACGGTTTCTGGAGGATCTTATTCATTTGGGGAAAAAATACCGCTTTCGGCCGGTAATGCTGATAACCGACGACAAGATCCTGCAGGTTGTATCTCCCTACCGGAATCGACTCAAAAAGTTTTTTCGCTTCAATCTTCCTTCCAATAAACTTGTGGAAACATTTCTGGATAAACGGAAGGCGCATGAAGAGGCAAGCCGGCTCGGGCTGGAGTGCGCGGCAACGTATGTCGCGGGGGAGGAAAAAGAGCTTGATGCCCTTGTAAACAGACTGACCTATCCGTGTGTTTTGAAACCTGCTTTTTCTCATGTATGGAAAGAGCGGTTTGGAAGTAAAAAACTTGTGGTCGCCACGGATGAGGTGAAACTGCGTGAGCAGTTTTCTGAGCTGAGGTTGCTGGGACAGGAGATCATGATCCAGGAGATGATCCCCGGCCGGGACGACAGCTTCTTTACTTTTCTCGCCTGTTATGACCGAAGCGGCCGCCCTCTGGCAATGTTCTCAAAACGTAAGGTCCGGCAGTATCCAATCCATTACGGAATAGGTTCGTTTCATGTTTCCGAGAATAATCCTCAGGTATTGAAAATGGGCGATGAGTTTTGCCGGTCGCTGGGATACCGCGGGCTGATCGGAATTGAATTCAAAGAAGATGAACGCGACGGCAGGCTAAAGTTTATGGAGGCTAACCTGCGTACCGTTATGAGCGGTGAATTGCCGATTGCCGCTGGAATGGATCTGCCCTATCTGTATTACAGGGAATTGACCGGAATGGCGCCGCGGCCGGTAACTGTTTTTGAACCGGATGTAAAGATCGTCAATTTTGAGCTGGATCTGGCCTCATTCTGGTACTACAAAAGAGCGGGAGAACTCAGCTTTTCTCAATGGGCACGTTCTTTTAAGGGGAAGGTGGTTGACGAATACTTTGCCAAGGACGATTTAGCCCCGTTTTTATTCGTGCTGAAAAGGTTTACCGCCGGCAAGACCGGGACCATGGTTAGACTGTTGCAGAATAGTTTTTCATTAAAGGGGCAGGCTGTGGGGCCGACAGTTTAACGTTATCTCCAAGATAAAGATCGGAAGCAAAAAGAGATGCCGGAAGTAAGCGTAATAGTCCCTGTCTATAACTGTGCTGAATACTGCAGGCAGGCGATAGATAGTATTTTGCTCCAGTCGGTTAAGGATGTCGAGATTATCGTTGTGGACGATGGTTCCACGGACGGTTCGGACCGAATATTGAATAAGTTTTTCAGCAGAGGATCGATAAGATATTTTCCCCAGAAGAATAAGGGCCCGGCTGAGGCGAGGAATAACGGGATCAGGCAGGCCCGGGGGCGGTATGTCACTTTTCTTGACGCTGATGACTTTTTGCTCCCGAATTCCCTGGAAAAGCGTCTGTCTCTGGCGAAAAGATCCAAATCCCCCTTTATTTTTTCCGACTATTATAAAATTCAGACAAGTGAGGAACTGGATTCTCTGGAACGCCTGGTTCCGGAGAATAAATCCGCGAATTGGCTAAAGAAATTTTCAGGCGCCATTCAAAACCGGGGCACAGAATATCTGTTTGAGCAGAAAGACTTTATAAAAACCAACTTTGTGTTTCTAAAGGCCTGGACCGGCACGGTCCTGGCGGACCTGGATTACTGGAAAGCCGGCAAAGCCGGTTATTTTGATCCAAAACTGGTCAAGGGGCAGGATATGGATATGTGGTGGAGACTGATCTGCGGCCAAAATACAGAGAGCATCGGGTATGTTGACGAACCTTTAGCTGTTTACCGGTTTTACACCAGTTCCTGGCATAAACATGACCAACTTGCTTATTATGATTACCTCCGGTTTAAAAGATTGTTCCGGCTTTCCCGTCCGTACCTCTCGCCCCGGGAATTTAAAGACCGGGCCTATAAACTGTGCTGGGCCTATTTTAAAGAGAATCCGGGACTGAGGTTAAGGATGATGTCGGCGGCTGCTGTGGAAGCGGGTCTGGACTGGAGAATGACAAGGGCATTATTGAGAAGCGCCTGGGAGACGATGAGCAGATGAAGGTAAGCTTTATAATCCCGACCCGGAACCGTCAGGTGCTGCTGTCCCAAAACGCGGGGCGGATGATAGAGGAGAGGTCTATCGTCTCCGGCGATCAGCTTATAATAATAGATAATTCCGACAGGGAGAACCGGGAGGCTCTGGACGGTCTGAAAGAGAAGGCGCGCGCCGCTTCCGTG
>JAGYOO010000002.1 GCA_018399295.1 Candidatus Omnitrophota bacterium
GGTTTTCCACTAAACCGCTCATCTGTTCAGTAAGACGTTTAACCATTGACAGAAAACTGAGATTTTTTTCTATTGTTGTCTTCATTTTTTCCGGTCGAGCATAAGCTGCTTTTCTTTTTCATGAAGGGCCGCGATCAACTCTTCCAGATCTCCCTGCAGGATCTGATCGATCCGATAAAGAGTGAGCCCGATGCGATGATCGGTAACCCGGCGGTCAGGAAAATTATAAGTGCGGATCTTTTCACTTCGGTCCCCGGTCCCGATCTGAGACCGGCGTTCCTGCTTGATCTCCAGATCCTGCTTCCGGCGGGCCTCGTCCAGAAGACGGGCACGCAAAACCTTCATCGCCTTAGCCTTATTTTTTATCTGCGAGCGTTCATCCTGACACGTCACGACGATTCCGGTCGGCACATGAGTCAGACGGACGGCTGAGTCGGTAGTGTTTACCCCCTGTCCGCCCGGACCGGCAGCACGATAGACATCCACCCGGACATCCTGAGGATCTAATTTAATATCCACATCCTCGGCCTCGGCCAATACCGCGACACTTACTGCTGAGGTATGAATCCGGCCTGAGGCCTCGGTCTGAGGAACACGCTGAACACGATGCACACCGCTTTCATACTTAAACCGTTTATACGCACCGGATCCCTCAATGGAAAAAACTATTTCTTTAAACCCGCCCAGCTGAGTCAGGGCTGAACTTATAAGCTCGACCCTGAATCCGCAGGTATCCGCATAATGACGGTACATGTGGTAGAGATCAGCCGCGAACAATGCCGCCTCCTCGCCTCCGGTTCCTGCCCGTATCTCCATGATTATGTCTTTTTCTGAAAACGGATCAGTCTCAATCAGATACTCTTCCAGCCGGCCATACAGTTTCTCGCTTTTACGCTTCAGATCCCTGAGCTCCTCTTCAATGAGCTCCAGCATCTCCGCGTCTTCCCGGGCCTGCTGCCGCATATCCTCGAGCCGGGACAGCTCCTCTTCAACCCGCAGATACTCTCTATAATTATTCACTTTCTCCAGAAGATCGGCGCGTTCTTTGGCCAGCTTCCCGTATGCCGGAGCATTCGCGATTACCTCCGGCCGGGACATCTCGCCTTCAATCTGATGAAACCGCTGTTCAAATCCTGCGAATTCGCTTAAAAAAGAATTATTCTTTTTTTCCGCCATATCTCTTCTTGAATCTTTCCACCCGCCCTGCCGTATCCACCAGCTTCTGCTTTCCGGTGTAAAAGGGATGGCATTTACTGCACATCTCCACCCGGATGTTCTGTTTCGTGCTGCGAGTCTGGATTATCTCACCGCAGGCGCAGCTTATATACGCTTCCTTATATTCAGGATGTATCTTGTCCTTCATCTTCATTCCCTCCTTCAATTCATTTAACGGAAAACCTATCCTAAAATGTTAGATTATCCTATATTGTCCCGTTGATGTCAACCTGACTCTTACTTTGTACCCATTGACAGCGACATCAGAAACTCGGCATTGGTCTGATACTTGGAAAGCTTGCCAATGAGCAGCTCCATTGCCTCAACGCTGCTGAGTTCATTAAGCGCCTTACGCAGAACCCAGATACGCTTCAGTTCTTCCGGATCCAGCAACAGTTCCTCTTTCCGGGTATTTGAGCGCTTAATATCGATCGCCGGGTAGATACGGCGCTGAAAGAGATTCCGATCCAGCTGCAGTTCCATGTTACCGGTCCCTTTAAACTCCTCGAAGATAACCTCGTCCATCCGACTTCCCGTATCAACCAGCGCAGTCGCCAGGATCGTCAGCGATCCGCCTTCCTCAACTCCCCGAGCCGCCCCAAAAAACCGCTTCGGCTTCTGCAGAGCGGTGGAATCAATACCACCGGAAAGTATTTTACCGGAATGCGGAACTACCGCGTTATGGGCCCGGGCCAGCCGCGTGATACTGTCGAGAAGGATAACAACGTCCCGGCCGCACTCAACCAGGCGTTTAGCCTTTTCCAGCACAATCTCCGCCACCTGGACATGCCTCTCCGGCGGTTCATCAAAAGTAGAACTGATAACCTCACCTTTAACCGAACGCTGCATATCCGTCACTTCTTCCGGCCGCTCATCGATCAGCAGCACGATCAGGAAGACATCTTCATTGTTAGTGGTTATGCTGTTGGCGATCTTTTGCAACAGGACGGTTTTCCCACTGTAAGGCGGCGCCACGATCATTCCCCGCTGACCTTTTCCGATCGGAGTAAGCAGATCCATTATCCGCATGGAAATCTCCTCCGCGCCAATCTCCAGGAGTAACCGGTTCTCCGGGTAAAGCGGCGTCAGATTGTCGAACAGGATCTTATCCTTGGCCTTTTCCGGCGACTCAAAGTTGACCGCCTCGACCTTGAGCAGCGCGAAATATCTCTCCCCCTCTTTCGGCGGCCGGATCTGTCCGCTGACAGTGTCGCCGGTCCGAAGATCAAATTTCCGGATCTGACTGGGGGAAATATAGATATCATCCGGACAGGGAAGATAATTGTAATTGGGGCTGCGCAGAAAACCGAAACCATCCGGAAGCACTTCAAGGATTCCTTCCCCGAACATATTGCCTTCCCGTTCGGCCTGAGCCTGAAGGATCTTAAATATGAGGTCCTGTTTGCGCTGACCGCTGATACCGATTACCTTCAGCTCCCGGGCAACCTTGTTCAGTCCTCCCACACTCATCTTTTTAAGAACCTGAATGTCCATATTCCCGTCCTTGACCGCGGCCATTCTTGCCGCGACCGAGTTTTTTTCTCCATTCCCGGTCAAGGCCGGGGTCGGTTTATCTTTTTTTCTTTCTTTTGCCTGTTTTGAGTCCATAACTCCCTCATTTTGTTTTTCGCCGGCCAGGGTGGGCGGCTTTTTCGGTTAACTGCTTCCAAATCACGTCTACCTGTTTACGCGTAAATTCTAATCCATCATTATTATCTATAACAAAATCGGCGTACTTAAGTTTGTTTGCCTGCGTTATCTGAAACCGCAAACGCTGTTTTGCCTGTTCCACCGTAATTCGTCCTCTATTCCTCACCCTTTCCAGTTTGCGATCGATGTCCGCGGTTACCACTATCAGCATATCGACCAGTTCCCTCATCCCCGCTTCAAGCAACACCGCCGCGTCAACCACGGCTATCGTCTTCGAATCCCGCTCCAACCGCTGCAGCCTCATTTTCAGGTTTAGCTTCAGCCAGGGATGGATCAGGGCGTTAAGACTTTTGAGTTTTTCCGGCCGGGAAAAAGCAATCTTCGCCAGTTTTCCGCGATCTACCGAACCATTAGCATTCAGAATGCCCTTCCCGAATTCCCGGACTAATGCCGGATATACCAAAGAGTTTTTTCGCAGTGCCATCCGGGCAATCAGATCGGCGTTTAAGACTTTAGCTCCCCGCTTTTCCAGCATCCCGGCCACGGTACTTTTACCGCTGCCCAGGTCACCGGTCACCCCCAGAATGATCATCAGCGGGTTACATCCCGGTAAAGCTGTCGGTAATCCCGGGCTGGTTTTTCCCAGGAAAAATTAAGTTTCATAATCCGGCTGACCAGAACCTCCCACTGCTTTCGATCCGCGTAGAGACAGATTCCGCGCTTGATCGCTTCCAGCAGGGCCCCGGGTTCATAATGATCGAACACCAGCCCAGTCCCGGTTTTGCGCATTGGGTCAAAATCAATTACCGTATCCGCCAGTCCACCGGTATTTCGCACCAGGGGAACCGAACCGAACCGGAAACTGATCATCTGTCCGAGACCGCAGGGCTCATATCTCGATGGCATGATAAATATATCGGAGCCGGCATAGATCCGGGCGGCCAGGCCGGAATCAAATTTAAGAAAAGCACGGATATTGTCATATTTACGGGAAACAGCGCGTAAGAGCCGGTGATGGCGCGGCTCCCCGGTTCCCAGAATCACCAGCTGAAGAGGTAACTGGTTTAACGCGCCAAGGATCGGAGCCAGGAGATCCAGACCCTTTTGGTCGGCAAGTCTGCCGACGAATCCTATCAGAGGAATTTTCCGGTCCGGAACAAAACCACATTGTTTCTGCAATTCCAGCTTATTTTCCTGTTTTCCCGCCGGCCTCTGCTGCCTGTAATTCCGGGCCAGGCCGGATATATGTTGAGGGTCCCATTCGCGATTATCGATTCCGTTAATAATCCCCTTCAGATCATTGCGCCGTTTCCGGAGAACGCCCTGCAACCCGCAGCCTAACAGCTCGGTCTGGATCTCTCTGGCGTAAGTAGGGCTGACCGTGGTTAACCGGTCCGAGAACAAGAGCCCCCCTTTCAACAGGTTGACCTTCCCGTAATATTCAAGCCAGTCAAGAGCAAACAGGTCCCAGTCCAATCCGGTCAGGGGAAACTGGTCACGCCCGAACACTCCCTGATATCCCAGATTATGGATCGTGAACACGGTTTTTATCTTCCTGTAGAAGTATTCCCGGCGCAGAAGAGTCTTGAGATAAACCGGAATCAGGGCCGTCTGCCAATCATTGCAGTGGATCACATCCGGTTGAAAATCAATATCTTTAATAAGCTGGAGCGTCTGACGGCAGAAATAAGTAAACCGTTCCAGATTGTCCGGATAGTCTTTTCCCTGCTCCTGATAAAGTCCTTTCCGTTTGAAATAATCCTGGTTCCGGATAAAAAATATCTCCGTATTATTCGGACCGAATCTCCCCCGCACGGCGTAATCATTTATTGTCTCGGTTTTAATCCCGCTTTTTTGCGCGGAGCTGTAAGACGGGGTCACCACTTTGATCCGGACTCCAGCCTCTTTCAAGGCCAGGGGCAGCGAACCGCTTACGTCACCGAGTCCGCCGGTTTTAGAAAATGGGGCCACTTCCGAGGAACAGAAAAGAACCTTCATCCTGTCATTTCCTCACTTCCTTGAGCCGGTTCCAATCCGGACCGCTTTTAATGTTTACCCGCACCGGAACCTTGAGTTTCAGTACCGCCTCCATAGTCTGCCGGGCCAGCTGTTCTAACCGCTTGACTTCCTCCGGGGGCACATCAAATACCAGTTCGTCATGGACCTGAAGCAGAAGACGGGAACGCATCTTTTCCCGTTCCAGCCGGGCGAACACTGTAACCATCGCCGCCTTGATCATGTCCGCCGCGGTACCCTGGATCGGCATATTCATAGCCACCCGCTCGGCAAAACTCCGCTGTACCGGGTCCCGCGCGGTTAATTGGGGCACATATCGCCGCCGGTTCATAAGTGTAGTAACATAGCCGAGTCGGCGGGCATCTTCGATCTGCCCGTCCATATAACTTTTTACTCCCGGATAACGATCAAAATATTCGGCAATGAATTTAGCGGCCTCTTTCGAAGAAACGCCGATATCCCGGGCCAGGCCAAACGCCCCCATCCCGTATACGATACCGAAGTTCACCCTCTTTGCCAGATTGCGCATCTTCCGGGTTACCTTGTCCTGCGATACATTAAAAATCAGCGAGGCGGTAAAAGAATGTATGTCCTTATCCTGTTGAAAAGCGGTAATCAGATTCTCGTCTTCGGAAAGATGCGCCAGCACCCGCAGTTCGATTTGAGAATAATCAGCGCAAACCAACAGCCATCCGGGTTCAGAGGGGATAAATGCCTGGCGGATCAGCCTTCCAGTCTCGGTTCTGATGGGAATATTCTGCAGGTTGGGTTCGCTGGAACTGAGCCGCCCGGTCGCGGTAACAGTCTGATTGAAAGAAGTATGGATCCTGTCGGTCTCCGGATCAGCCAAAGCCAAAAGCCCGTCAACATACGTGGTCTTGAGTTTGGTCAGTTCCCGGTACTCAAGCATCAGACGCGGCAGTTCGTGCTGCTGGGCCAGCTTTACCAATACTTCCACATTAGTGGAAGGCCCGGATTTTCCGCGCTTTAGTACGGGGAGGTTAAGCTCATTAAACAAGACCTCGCTCAGCTGTTTGGGAGAATTGATGTTAAATTCATGTCCGCTCTGTTCATAAATCGCGCGGGTCAGTGTCTCCAGGTCACGGTCCAGCTGCCTGCCGGTATCCTCCAGGAACTTCCGGTTTATCTTAATACCGAAGGTTTCCATGGCCGCCAGCACCCGGATCAGAGGCATCTCTACTCGACTGAACAGTTCCATGAGATTCTGTTCGACAAGTTGTGTTTCCAGTTTTTCCCTGATCAGAAAAAACTCTCCGGCCAGGCACTCGAAATCGACTCCCCGCCCCAGGCAGGCGAAACCGATCTCATCCGGAGAACGGCTCCCGGAGTGAGGTTCAATCAGATAAGCGGCTACTTTTATGTCAAAAAACGGCTCTGCCAGTCGAAGGCCTTCAGATTCCAAAAGAACCTGATCGGTCTTTAGATCATAACCGATCTTAAGCAGAGAGGGATCGGTCAGAACTCTTTTAATCTCTTCTTTTACGCGAGCTTCCGCAATTGCGTAATCCGGCAGGATAAACAACCTCTCTCCATCCTGTCCAAACATTATTTTTTTCAGAGTCTGAGGATTTTCCGGTGCCGCAAAAGACTGCAGAGAAACGCTTCCCGCCGTTTGCGTTGATTCTTTAAATTCCTCAAGCAATTCTGATTCCAAGACAGATTCTTTAAACAGGCTTGCGGTTTTCGGCTCCTCCTGAATGAGGTCTTTCAGGAGATTCCGGAATTCCAGTTCCCGAAACAGCTCTTTAAGCCTCTTCCGGTCCGGCTCAGCCGGCCGCAACTGCTTCAGACTCAAATCCAAGGGGATATCGCGGACAATACAGGTCAGTTCTTTACTGAGCCTGGCCTGTTCGAAATACTCTTCAAGCAGTTTCTTCCAGCGGGGCTGTTCGATTGACTCAAGATTTTCCAGGATCTGTTCCAGGCTACCGAACCTGTTGATAAGTTCCGCAGCTGTTTTCGGCCCGATCCCGGGTACCCCGGGTATATTGTCAGAAGTGTCTCCGGTTAAAGCTAAAAGGTCGGATATTTGGCCGGGTTTGACTTTGTAATCAGCAATGATTCTATCTGTATCAATAACCGCTTCTTCTTTTTGCGGATTATAAATCTTAACATATTCGTCAACCAGTTGCAACATGTCTTTATCTGAAGTAACAATAAAAACATCCACTTCTTTTTTAAGCCGCTCGGAGATAGACGCGATAAGATCGTCCGCCTCGTATCCCGGCATCTCAAAGCGGCGAATCCCATAGAGATCAACGACTTGCCTGATCTCCTGCATCTGTTCTCTGAGGTCTTCCGGCATCGGTTTGCGATGGATTTTATACTGGTCAAAGCGTTCATGCCGAAAAGTGGGACCTTTGGCATCAAAACACACCGTGAAAAAATCAGGCCGCGCCTCCTGGCGAAGCTTATTCAACATATTGATAAAACCGTATACCGCGCCCGTCGGTCTGCCCGAGGAGGTACTCAGCCCCCCCAGGGCGTAGTAAGCGCGGTACCCGTAGGAATTACCATCGACAATAAATAGTTTTTTTCTTTGCATCAGATGGAAGATTCGCGTTAAGTGGACCGAGGAATGTTTCGCCGGCGTGACTTAGACTTACAATGCTTTCTTTTTCCGGATTATTGGGCCTGGCCCCCTGCCGGCGGAACAATCCGGGCTGTCACGAAGATCAGCAGATTCCTTTTTTCCTTGCTTTCGTAATCTCTTGAAAAGAGCTTGCCCAGGACCGGGATACTGCCCAGAATCGGTACGCGGGCAGTACCTTTATCGAGTACTTCCCGCATCAATCCTCCCATCACCACTGTATCGTTATCACCGACCACGATGCTCGCAGTGGCGCTTCGGATATCGAAGAACGGCTGCAGATAAGGACTGTCCGCGGTCCCGTAATTAAACATATCCTCTTCAATGTCAAACTCACTGACCTCAGGGATCAGGGTCAGGTTGATGGTCTTCCGGTCCTCGCCCACATTGGGAGTCACCTTGAGAATAATACCCACATCACGGGTCTTGAATTCCGCGGGGACCGGAGAGGTCTGGGTGTAGGTCTGATCATTAATCGAAGTGGTAAATACCTCCAACTCAAACTTCGTCGGATAGCGTATCTCACGGACGATTTTGATAATCGCCTCCTGTCCGCTGATCGTGGTGACCTGAGGAGAAGAAAGAGTATTCGTGTTGGTTTTCTGTTCGATTGCCGCCAGAAGAGTCTGGAACTGGCTGAAATCCAGGGTGCCGAAAGTAAAATCCCCGGTACTTAATGAGGGAATAGAACCAAGATAATCTGAACTTAGAGACTTCTTAAAGGGAAATGTAGTCGGAGCGGCAGCGCCTTTACCGGAAGCGATCGCGGCAATCTCAACCCCCAGAGAATAGAGATCATCTTCGGCTACCTCCATAAACCTTGCCTCGATCATTACCTGAGGCGGGGTTACGTCCAATACTTTCAGAAGATTTTCCACCTGAGCCAGATTAGAGGGGGTATTACGGGCAATCAGCGTACTGGTCCGGTTATCAAGAAAAATACGGCTTCCCTCCGGCCAGTCCACAAGTTCTCTCATCGCGTCACTGATGTTATATGTAAGCTGACCGGCAACGCCTCCCGGCCCACCGATCTTCACTCCCTCATAGGTCTCTGTCGAATTCCCCAACCCTCCGGCTTCGCTGTCCTTGGCCATTACGACTACATTATCACTACGAAGATTATCGACAGTAACGGTATCAAAAGTCGTAAACCGGGTAAAAGTGGCCAGCCCATGACTTAGATTGTAGCTCCGCGTCTCCATGCTTTCGTTCGCCAGGCTGTCCTCAGTACTTACCCAGATAAAATCATCTTCCAGCCGGTAGGCAAGACCTTTCGCCCGCAGAATAGACTCCAGGGCCCGCTTCAAGGTCACGTTATTAAGATGAATACTGATACTGCCAGCGCGCGAGACCGGGGCTTCATCCATAACAATGTTAACCCCGGTCAGCTGGGAAAGATACTCTATAACGTTTTTCAACTGGGCCTCGCTGAAATCAATACTTACTTTTCGGGCCAGAATATCGCTTTCCTTCTGTCCGGACTTTTCTGTCTCAATGGTTTCTGTCGTGGTCTTGGAATCTCTCAGCCAGGCCTGGTCAGTCTGCAGCAGCCGCTTTTCCTGCGCAAGCTCCGCCGCCTGCTGGGCCTGCATCCGTTCATACTTAAGCGCGGCTAACTCGACTTTCTGTACCAGACCCACGATCTGAGGGTCATCCGGCCGCAATCGGTGGGCCTGCTCAAACATCTCTTTCGCCTTACTGAACTTCATATCCGCCCAGTATTCGTGCCCCTGTTCAATAAGATCTGAGACATCGACACTTATCTCCAGAGCCTCTTCTTTACCATTTGAATTCTGATACAACGCGCGCTCAGCCAAAACCACCGGCTGTTCCTGTTCAAAACCGGTAAGCTGCCCCTGAGCAAAAGAAAAATTAATCGGCACTAATAACAGGCAGGATAAACTAAGCAGTGAAATAATACGTTTCATCGCACCTTTCCTTTCTCTAAACTAAGGTGCTGACCTTGGTTAGATAATAGCACAGAATCTTTTTTTATGTCAAGCACCTTAAACCCGAATATCTCACTATTCTGATCAACCACGAAAACCTGTCCGGTCCCGGTCTCTTTTATCTTTGCCGTAAGCTCCTCAGTATACATGGGCCTGCGAAACTCAATATTCTGGAGCTGATCGTTCCGGCGCAAAGTAACCTTATCTTTATCAATTGAGACCACCTCATAACCGGCAACCCGGTTACCTTCAGGCACTAAAAAAGTCCGATTCCGGTAATTCAGCTGGGCCACCATCCGGCCATCCTCAAACACAATCCTTCCCAGATAATTCACCTCAAAAGATTTATACATCGTATCCAGCAACTCAAACCGGTACTCTCCTTCCGGCATCCTACGCGCGGGCCGAACCTTCCCGCTCGGTATTTCAACACGGGAAAAGATATCTCTCGGACCGTAATCCGGGGCCTTTTCCGGTTCGGGAATCGACTCTGCCTCAAGAACCGGATCAACGGAAGACGAAACATGGCTCTGTCTGTCTAACTGATCACCTAACTTTCTGTTATGCACCATGAAGACTCCGGAAAAGATCCCCAGAGTCAACAGGACAAAAACCAGAACAGCTTTTTCCCAGTCTTTAAGGATTCTCTTCATATCATCACTTCCGTATATCCGATAAGTATTTCCACCGCAAGCCCCTTATCCTTTTTTCTGACCTGGAACTTTCTTACTACATATACTTCTTCCTGTTCAGCCAGTCCGGTCAGAAAGGCCTGCAATTCTTTAAATCCGGCGTTAAAGGATATCATTACGGGATAGATCCTGAAATCGATCCCGGACCTGGACTCTTT
Source organism: Candidatus Omnitrophota bacterium (assembly GCA_018399295.1). GTDB lineage: Bacteria > Omnitrophota > Gorgyraeia > B26-G9 > B26-G9 > M55B170. The sequence goes on from JAGYOO010000002.1 coordinate 10,292, forward strand.
GATCAGGTCATCAGCAGTTTTAGCCGGAAGCTCGATATTTGTAATTCTGCGCACCCCGCTGTTTAAAAGCAACCTTGTAAGATCATCAACCAGTGCCAACTCTCTGGCCAAAACGGGGATCATTTCCCCTTCCGGAACAGCCTGGTCATAATCCGCGAATCCCAGCGAGTCCGGCAGAGACGAACTGAGCGTCGCAGCCTTGGTCTGCAGACGTTCCTGGATAGAAAACAGATTTTCTTTGAACAGGAGAAGATTCTCGGTTACCGGGTCATCGGGGCGAAACCGTTCTCTTACAAGACTGTACCGTGACTGCAGCCCATTCTTCTGTTCGGCAAGACGCTCCAACGAGGCCGCGTCCGGCAAACCGTGCTGTTTAAGTTCTTCCAGTTCCCGGTTAAGTCTGCTTAATGAGGCTGCGACAGCTGAATTGACCAGAAAAAGGATAACCAGAGTCAGCAAAAACAGAGAGCAAAGCCCATAGATACCGGCAAATATCCGCATCTCTTTGTCTAAAGCGCTGAAGTTCATCTTTTCAGGCAGTTTCATTTTTTCTCCCCTTTGACTATCGGCATAATCAGGGAAAACGCGAGTTGCCCGGAATCATCCTTGCCTACCTGTTCGAGTTCGCCTTCCTCCAACAACCCGCTTTTTTTCAGACCATCCTGAAACCGACCGATCTCTCTCAGCCCGCCGTCGCAGATCCCGCTAACGATAACTTTCCGAACCGGCAGATCGATATCAATCTGACTCAACCAGATGGTTTCAGGCATTGTCTCCGAAAGAACGGCCAGGACCTTTTCCGTCAGATATTGATCGTTGATCCGGCTGTTCATTACTTCTATCCCGTTTTTAAGAAAAGTAATCTCCGCTGAAATCTGTTCCAGAGGAAGCCGGTTAGACTCGTAGGCAGCAATCTCGGCACGAAGTCGGGCCGAATGACGCTGATAAAGATTAAGTCGCTTTACCGCCAACAGATTCAGGAGCAACAGCATTCCCAGAAGTAAAACGCCGGCCTTGACCAGAAACGAACGTTTTTTCCGAAAAGCGTTAAGCCGGGCCTGTTCTGGCGGGATAAGATTCAGATTAAGCTCGGAATGACCGGCCGCGCGCAGGGCCAGACCGATTGCCGGGCCAAGATATTCGTTATGATTTAATTCAACCTCCGGCGATATCGCCAGGGAATTAAAATAATCGACTCGTTCGGTAAAAACGGAAAGACTGTTTTCAAAGAACTTATCGATATTTTCCGATTTACTCACCCCGCCGGTGAGCAGAACCCGCACAAAACTTATATCAACTTCATAGTGCAGCTTGTAAAAATTAAGAGTCTTTGTAACCTCATTCGCCAGGTCAGTAAGCACGCCGGTCGCGGCCAGCGCAACATCTTGCTGTTCTTCCTGTGTTTTTGCTTTGTTACCGTAATACAGCATCAGGACCTCTCCGACATCCTTTTTCCGCCGCTCTGCCTCTTCCTTGCTGATGGAGAGAGCTGAAGCAATCCCGGCAGTAATCTCTTCGCCGCCGATCGGAAGACTTCGGGTCCATATCTTATTGCTGTTTATGACAATCACACTGGTAGTCTTGGCTCCGATATCAAGTATCAGACTTTTCTGAATATCCTGATAAAAGTAACGGATACAGTTATAAAGAGCGAGACTGCTGACATCAACAAATTCAAGCCTGGCCCCGGTTTTATTGACAGCGGCCAGAATCGAACCGATGAGTTCTTTTTTTACCGCGGCCAGGAGCACATGCAGCTGGTTGCCGCTCCGGCCCAAAACCTGATAGTCCCAAACAACCTCATCTATCGGAAACGGCACCTGCTGCCGGATCTCATAATGCACTATCCGGCGAAGCTTCTTTTGTGGGGCTGAAGGAATGTTTATCAGTCGGATAAAAGCGGAACGGCCGGAGATGGAGACACCGACCGGAACGGAAATCAGACGTTCCTCACCCTGCAAAAGCTCGGGTATTAAAGATTTAAGACTCTCCCCCGGATCGGCTTCTGAATATTCCGCGACTCTGGAACGAACAAGCTTTATTCGACCGTTCTTCCCGCGTATTATCAGAACTGCCTTTATCGAGGCAGATCCAATATCGATTCCTAAAAATGAATCCGGTCCATATCTGGACATATTATCTCCTGGAAAAAGTATCCCTTCGAAATTTACAGGCCGCAAGGTATCTGACGGCTTATGATGCCGGTTCTTCCCTGAAAGGCATTTAGGTAAGTTAAAAGAGTCTTAGGAATTTAAAAGTCTTTTATAATTAATAAAATATAGCATACAGCTTATCGTTTGTCAATAGCTGAAGGTCTTTAATTGTAGACATTTACTGGGAAAGAGACTGAATCAGGCTTACCATCGGCAAAAACATGGCCAGGACGATTATCCCGACTATCACGCCCAGGACGGATATCAGTATCGGCTCCAGCAGAGCGGTCAGGGAATTCGCCGTCATCTCTACCTCATCTTCATATGTATCCGCGACTTTAATAAGCATCTGATCCAGGGACCCGCTTTCTTCTCCAATAGCGATCATATTAGTCATTAATTCCGGAAACACCCGGCTCTCTTCCATTACCCGGGAAATCATCCCCCCCTCCCGAACTGTGGTTTCCACCTTATCGATTGTCCGGGCGAATTCCTCATTCCCGCTTATCTGGCGACCCAGCTTAAGTGCCTGCAAGATCGGAACACCCCCGACAAGCAAGGTCGCCAGGGTCCGGGCGAACCGGGCGGCAATTATTTTCTGGGTCAAAGGACCGAACACCGGAACTTTCAGTTTTAACCGGTCTTTCTGGAATCTGATCCAGTCAACTCCCATTAAAACCCGGTAAATCCCAAATCCTCCGCCCGCGGCCAGGATAAACAGGTACCAATGTGTCCGCAGAGAATCGCTGATAAAAATAAGCTGCCGGGTTATCCACGGCAAAGACAGATTCATATCCAAAAAAAGTTCGGTAAATCTCGGAACAATATAAATGATAATAACACTGAGGATAACCAGCGCCGCGGCCAGAACCACCAAAGGATATATCAGCGCTGACTGGATCTTGCGCGAAAGCCGGAGATTGCGTTCCTGATAATCAGCCAGCCGCTGCAGGACCAGATCAAGCGCGCCGCCGGTTTCCCCGGCCCGAATCATGTTAACGTATACATTGGAAAATGTCCGGGTGTATCCGGCCAGGGCTTCGCTGAAAGACCTTCCAGACTCAATCATCCGGATCATATCGTTTATCATCGGTTTCATCCGAACAAACCGGCTTTGGCGCAACAGAGTATGCAGCGAGCGAACCAGAGGCATCCCCGCGTCAGTGAGAACTGACAGCTGCCGGGTAAACAGCATAATACTCTCCGCCCCGAACCGCCCTTCCGGCGAACCCAGGTTAAAACTGAAGCGCAGCCGCTTTTTCCCGGACTCCGGGATCACCTCGATCGGAAACAGTCCCATCTGGCGGATACGCCCCAAAGCAATGTTTAACGAATCCGCCTCGACCTGTGAACTTAACTGTTCTCCCTGCTTGTCTAAAGCGGTAAAATCATATTTAGGCACGGCCTAAACCTCCAGAGTAGTCAAATGCAGCAATTCTTCGACGGTCGTCAACCCCTGCCGCACCTTGCAGATGGCATCTTCTCTAAGGGTCTTCATCCCGTTAAGAATCGCCTGTTCCCGGATCTTTTCCACCGAAGCCCGATCCAACACCAGGGAACGCAGGTCCTCATCAAAAATAAGCAGCTCAAAAATACCGACGCGGTTACGGTACCCGGTGTACCCGCAAGCCTCACAGCCTTTGCCCCGGACGAGCATAATCTCTTCCTGTGGATCCGCTCCCAGCAATTCCCTCTCCTTCTCATCGGCGGGGTACTCCTGACGACAGCGATCACAGACCTTGCGTAAGAGCCGCTGCGCCAGAACCGCTTCCAGTGATGAAGCTATTAGAAAGGCCTCTACTCCCATATCCATCAGCCTGGTGACCGCGCTGGGGGCATCGTTGGTATGCAGAGTAGAAAATACCAGATGACCGGTAAGCGAGGCGTGAATAGCCATATGAACTGTTTCCGTATCCCGAATCTCTCCTACCATTACGATATCCGGGTCCTGCCGGAGAATATGCCTTAGAACCAGTGGAAAAGTAAGGTTTATCTTTGGCCGCACCGACACCTGGATCAGTCCGGCGAGGTCAAATTCAACCGGGTCTTCGACGGTTATTATCTTGACCTCTTCCCGGTTGATCTCATTAAGACATGAATACTGGCTTGTAGTCTTGCCACAACCGGTAGGACCGGTACTTAAGACTATGCCAAACGGCTTCCGAATAATCCCTCGCAACTTTTTCCGGGTCGCCTCTTCCAGGCCCAGCTCATCCAGCGAAAGCCTGACCGCTTCCCGGTCAAGAACACGAATAACAATGCTCTCCCCGAAAATCGTCGGCAGGCAGGATATCCGCAGATCGACCAGCCCGCCCTGGATCTTCACGAAAGTGCGTCCATCCTGCGGCAACCGGGTCTCGGCAATATTAAGGTTGGCCATGATCTTTATCCGCGAGGCTATGGCCTGATGAAGCTCCAACGGCGGGTTGGCAATATCATAAAGCACTCCATCGACCCGATACCTTATTTTGAATTTTTTCTGAAAAGGCTCGAAGTGAATGTCTGAGGCCTGCTTACTGATCGCCTTCAGCAGGATCATATTGATCAGCTTTACTATCGGCAGCTGGCCTTCATCATCCGCCGCCAGCACGCCTTTTTCCATTCCGGCCGCCCCGCTGATCTCGGCGAATATCTCGTCTACGGAAGCGGAATCTCTGCCGTAATATTTCTGGATCGCCTGGTTGATCTCTTCAATAGTGGTTATCTTCCCCTTTACCTCGCAATTAAGCATAAACCGCAGGTCATCGAAGATACTAAGGTTAAGCGGTTCACTGGTAGCAACCGTCAGGATGCCTCTTTCAAACGACAACGGGATTATGTTGTATAACCTAGCCAGGGAACCGGGCACCTTTTCCAGAACAGCTTGGGAGATATCCACCTTTCCGAGAGCTATCGGCTCCATTCCCGCCTGAATTCCGAGGGCCCGCAACAGATCAGCTTCCTTGAGGTATCCGTGTTCAATGAGGATCTCCCCTAACAGCTTTCCGGATAAGCGCTGTTCTTCCAGACCGCGCTCCAGCTGTTCTTCGCTGACAAGGCCCCGCTCCCGGAGTATTTCTCCGATAGTCCTGAACCGAAAATTCAGATTTTCCATAATTTAATCACCTCAAGAGGACCCTCTATCCTCTTTCCTGCACTTTAAGCTTCATATGTTCCTGATCAAAGGCCTTGGCCACGGCAGCCTCCGCGCTGATGATTCCCTGCGAATACAATTCGAATAACGAAGTGTCGAAGGGTTTCATCCCGTATTTGGCGCCGGTTTGAAGATCGGAAGGAATACGGTAAGTCTTCTTTTCCCGGATAAGGTTCTGGATGGACGAAGTACTTACCATTATTTCAAAAGCGGCAATCCGGCCGCGGCCGGAGGCCTTTACCAGAAGCTGCTGCGAGATCACCGCCAGTATTGATGTTGCCAACTGGGTCCGGATCTGCTCCTGCTGATTCGGCGGGAACACATCAATGATCCTGTCCACGGTCGAAGCGGCGCTGGTTGTGTGCAAAGTTGCCATAACCAGATGCCCGGTTTCCGCGGCCAGAATCGCGGCCTCAATCGTAGCCAGATCCCGCATCTCCCCGACCAGAATAACATCCGGATTCTGACGCAGCCCCTTAATCAGGGCCTCGCTGAAGCTGGGAACATCGATTCCGAGTTCCCGTTGCGTAATTATCCCTTTTTTATGGGAATGATAATATTCAATCGGATCTTCAATCGTGATTATGTGCGCGTCCCGCTCGGTATTGATGAAATCAGTCATCGTCGCCAGTGTAGTTGTCTTGCCGCTCCCGGTCGGTCCGGTTACCAGCAGCAGTCCGCGCGAACGAAACAAAAGTTCACGGATACCTTTAGGCAATCCGATCTCATCGAAAGTAAGCAGGTGATTGGAAATCAGCCGCAGGGCCAGTCCATAATGCCCTTTCTGCTTATAGGCCGATACCCTGAACCGCGCGACCTTCTCAAACGCGAATCCGAAATCAACTCCTCCGATCTCCTGAATACGGCGCTGATTCTCGCTGCTGGTAATAGACTTCATCAACCGTTCAGTATCCTCTGGCAAAAGCTGTTCGTAATTCAGCGAGACCAGCGACCCGTCCACGCGTAAGGTAGGCGGTTTTCCAACGGTTAGATGTAAATCCGATGCGTTGTGCTTCACGCAAAGCTGCAATAACCCGCCAATATCCACCATTTTATTCTCCCCCTGTTTTGGGGTTTAGGACCGGGGAGGGGGAAATTGCGTCAGACTTCCCTCAAACCTAAACCGGTTTATATGCCAGATTGGTAAAACTTTGATCTGTTTCTTCTACTCTTCCGGAACCGGTCCATCCACAACATCACTTTGGGTTATCCGGACAAGCTCCTGCACTGTAGTCAAGCCTTGCAAGACCTTATTGCGAGCGTGTTCACGCAAAGTCATCATTCCCTTTTTCCGGGCTGATTCCCGGATAAGTGAAGCCGGTTCATGACGATGGGCAAGGCCGCGGATATCGTCATCTATCACCAGAAACTCAAATATTCCCGTACGCCCCCGGTAGCCTGTCTGCGAACATTCCGGACAGCCGACGGCCCGGTACAGTACTGTATCCGGCGAAACGGCCAGAATCTTAGCCTCATCGCGCGGTGCCGGATAAGGCTGACGGCAAGCCGGACAAAGCATCCGAATCAGTCGCTGCGCCAATACCGCGCGCAGAGTGGCCGCGACAAGATACGGCTTTATACCCATATCCACGAGACGGGTAATCGCGCTGGCCGCGTCATTAGTATGAAGGGTACTGAATATAAGATGCCCGGTAAGCGCCGATTGAATGGCAATATGCGCGGTTTCCAGGTCACGGATCTCTCCCACCATAATAACATCCGGAGCCTGCCGCAGCATCGACCTGAGAACACGGGCGAAGGAGAGACCGATATTAGGTTTAACCTGGACCTGGTTTATCCCTTCCATCTGATACTCAACGGGATCCTCTACGGTTAAAATCTTTTTTTCAGCCCGGTCAATTCCCTGCAATACCGCGTAGAGACTGGTGCTTTTACCGCTGCCGGTAGGTCCGGTCACGAGAATAATCCCATGCGGAGTAGTTGTTAACCGCTTAAAAACATTCAACTGATCCAGCGAAAAACCCAGATCTTCGACCCTCAGAATACGCCGGTCGAGTATACGCATTACCACACTTTCCCCATACTGGGCCGGCAGAGTAGAGATGCGCAGATCCAGCTCTTTGGAATCAAATCCGGTCCGGATCCGCCCGTCCTGAGGCAATCGTTTTTCCGACAGGTCCATGCCGGCCAGAAGCTTTATCCGGCTGATAAGGGTGGGCTGAATATTTTTCTCAGGGGACTGAAACTCCCGAAGCATACCGTCGATACGGTAGCGGATCCGGATAGAGTCGCGCATCGGTTCGATATGGATATCGCTGGCGCGGCGCTGATTAGCGTCAGTAATCAGCTGATTAACCAGCCGGATTACCGGCGCGTCCGCTTCCGCCGCGGCCTTAACCATCATTTCAGATGAAGGCGCGGGAAAGTACTTGTTCAGCAGCGGATCCAGCTCTTCTGCGCGGATAAGCCGGCCGGCCAAACGTTTTCCCATTACATGGGAGAAGTAATTAAGCGACAGAAAATTAAGCGGAGTATCAATTCCCAAGACCAGGACATCATCCTTCTGCTCCAACGGAAGCAGGCGATGACGACGGGCAAAATCCGGATCAAGCAAAGAAAGCTCAGGCATCAATCGGTCCGGAAGAGGATTATATTCCCATCCCAGCTCTTCGATAATCAATTCATCAAGAGCTCCATCGGTTACGGCACCCGCGCGCGTAAGCAGCAGGATTATCCCCTCGCCGGTTTTTTCCTGTTCCGCGAGCACGGTTTCCAGGCGGTGGGAATCGATAACACCTTTGGCCGTAAGAAAATCGATTACAAGCTTTCGCTCATTCAACATTCAGAAGCCGATACCTCCTGGATCATCTTTAAAAACGAATCCGGTTCCAGCCCGGCCCCGCCGACAAGCGCTCCATCGACATCCGGCTGAAGCATGATCGATTTTATATTCTCCGGCTTGGTACTGCCGCCGTACTGAATCCTGACCGCGTTCGCGAATTCCCCGCCGCAAATCTCGCCAAGTAACTTCCGGATGTAGCGATGGACTTCCTGCGCCTGTTCCGGGGAAGCGGTCTTTCCGGTCCCGATCGCCCAAACGGGCTCGTAGGCGATTACCGTCTCTTTCAGATCAGCAACCGGAATATCCTTGAGCGCGCCCCTTATCTGTTCTTCAATCACGGAAAAGGTTTTTTCCTGTTCCCGCTGATCAAGGGTCTCTCCCACGCAGATTATCGGTTTCAATCCCGCGACAACCGCGGACTTCACCTTGCGATTGACCATCTCATCCGATTCCTTGAAAATATGGCGGCGCTCGGAATGCCCCAGAATCACGTACTCGCATCCGGCATCGTCAAGCATTACCGGTGAGACCTCTCCGGTAAATGCTCCGCTTTTTTCCCAATACATGTTCTGAGCGCCAAGTTTAACCCCAGTCCCTTCCAACTCCTGCCCCACACTGTATAACGCGGTAAACGAAGGACAGATTACAATGTCCATGCCCCCGGGTTCCTTGATCCCCAGCGAAAACTCCCTCAGAAAATTCAAGGCCTCGGTTATAGTCTTGTTCATTTTCCAGTTGGCCGCCATTATCGGTCTACGCATATTCAAACTACCTCCTTTTTACCCTTCACTTGAGATGTCATCATCCGCTCCATTATCATCTGCGCCGTCCGGTCCGCACGACCATATCCGATAGGTTTGCGGCGTTCCGGATACTGTGTACAGGTAAGCATTCCCCCAGGGATCTATTACCGTGGCACCAGGTATCGTCCCGCTCAGATCTCGTTCCTTAAAACTCATGTATGGCCCCTTCCAGGCGGGATCGGAAGCGACATTCGTCGCCAGATTGCTTACCAGAGCACTGTTCCCGGAAGGCGGATAGGCACCGAAATCAGTGTGATACATGGCCAGCGCGGTTTCCAGAGAAGCGATCATGCTCTGCGTGCTGAAGACCCGGGCCCGTTGGCGGGCCGCAGTTCCTCCGCTTACCAATAACCCCGCCAGGATCAGGATCACCGCCATCACCACTAAAAGCTCGACGATGGTAAATCCCTGGCCTGATGTTTTTGTTTTAAAACTCTTTTTAGTCATCATCTATCGTTCAAAACGGCGATCCCCGGCAATTCCCGTCCCTCGAGAAATTCAAGACTGGCGCCGCCACCGGTTGACACATGGCTCATCTTATCAGCGACTTTAAACTGTTCCACCGCGCTGGCAGTGTCGCCGCCTCCGATAACACTGATCGCTTCCAGATCAGCGACGAATTCAGCCAGGGCTTTTGTTCCATTGGCAAACGGAAACATTTCAAATACCCCTACCGGCCCGTTCCAGATGATGGTCTTTACTCCCTTTAATTTTTCCTTGAACAGCTCGACGGTTTTCGGTCCGATATCGACCCCGATCCAACCTTCTGGAATCTCTTCCCCCACCGTCTTTATCTGCGCGTCCAAAGACAGCTTATCCGCGATCACGTTATCCACGGGCAAAATAATCCGGGTATTCGTCTGGCGCGCCTTTTCCAGAAGCCCCCGTGCGAAATCCAGCTTATCAGCTTCCAGCTTGGAGTTGCCGATTGACTTTCCCTGGGCCTTGAGAAACGTATAGGCCATCCCGCCGCCGATAAGAAACAAGTCCACCTTATCCATGAGATGTTCGATCATCTTGATCTTATCCGAGACCTTCGCTCCGCCGAGAATGGTGGCAAACGGTTTTTCCGGAGCTTCAGTAACCTTTCCCAGATATTCAATCTCTTTTTCAATAAGAAAAACCATTTTCTTATTTAGGATACTTTTA
>JAGYOO010000020.1 GCA_018399295.1 Candidatus Omnitrophota bacterium
CCGTGCCCGGCGCGCCTGCTGAATTGACGCGTAAAGTTTTTCCGCCGATCTGTCCGAGAATCCTTCCAACTGCTTGATCTCCTCCACTGGCAGCCTGTACAGCTGGGCCAGATTCCGAACCATTTCCCGGCGCACGAGCTGCTTAACGATCTTCTCGCCCAGTCCGCTGATGTTCATCGCGCTTCGGGAAGCAAAGTGGATCAAATGCCCGGTAAGCTGGGCGAAACAGGAAAGACCGGCCGGACAGAACCAGTAGGCCCCCTCCCGGTACACCCGCGAACCGCAGGAAGGACACTCTTTCGGCATGCGGAATTCTGATTGACGTTTTTTTGCCGGCTCGTCTATCCGTTTCACTACCTCGGGAATCACGTCTCCGGCCCGCTCGATCCGGACGATGTCTCCGGGCCGGACATCTTTTCTCCTGACCTCATCAATGTTATGAAGCGTTGCCCGGCTTACGGTCACGCCGCCGACATTAACCGGTTCAAGCATTGCTACCGGTGTTAAGATCCCGGTGCGTCCGACGGAAACCACGATTTCGCGCAGACGGGTTATCTCTTTTTTAGGAGAAAATTTCCAGGCCAGGGCCCAGCGCGGGCTTCGCTGGCGCGTTCCCAGACGTTCCCGCAGGGAGAACCGATTAACCTTAATCACGATTCCGTCGATCTCATAGTCCAGCTCTTCCCTTTGTTCCTGAAACCGGTGATGATAGCGGATTATCCGATCTATAGAAGTAACCTTTTTATTGTGCTCATCAGTCCGCAATCCCCATTTCGGCATCTGCCGCAAGGCATCCCAGTCGCTGTCCAATCGCGGGCCGCCTTCAATGCGAAGGATATCGTAAAAGATCGCCCCTAACGGCCCTCCCTTGATCCGGTTCGGATCAAGCTGGCGCATCATGCCCGCGGCCGCGTTGCGCGGATTGGCAAAGGCCTCTTCATTATTTTTAATCCGCTGTTTATTCAATTCCTGAAAACCGGTTCTGGACATATATATCTCTCCCCTGACCGCTAAAAACTCCGGTGCCTCTCCCTGCAGCTTAAGTGGAACCTGACGCACCATGCGCAGATTAGCTGAAATATCTTCCCCGCTCTCTCCATCACCCCGGGTCGCCCCGTATTCCAGATCGCCCTTCCGGTAGACGAGTTCAACAGAAAACCCGTCAAACTTCGGCTCAAGCACGAACTCTTCTTCTTTTTCTCCTCCGTTGCGACGCACAGATTCGATAAAATCTTCCACCTCTTTTTCACTGGAAACCGCGTTCAGGCTTAACATCAAAACCGCGTGTTTTACCTTTTTCAGCCGGCTTACCGGCTTTGCGCCAACTCTTTGCGTTGGAGAAGCCGCGGAATCAAATTGAGGAAATCTTCTTTCCAGTTCCTCCAGGCGGTGAAAAAGCCGGTCAAAGGCCTCGTCCGAGATCTTCGGACTGTTTTTAACGTAATAATGATAATTATGATATTCGATTTCTTTTCGCAGCGACTCTATCTGTTCTTTCGCCTCCCGCTCATTCAATTGCGCGAGGTTTTTAAAAGCAACCTGCGAGCGGGATCCGGAATCCACTCCTTACCGCCTCCTGTCCAGCAATCTCAATAACTCTTCCAGAGGACAGGTATTCAGGACGTCTTTCTTTTCCAACCATCCCCGCCGGGCCTGCCCCAGACCGAACCGCATGAAATCCAGATCGCTCAGGCTGTGCGCGTCGGTATTTATCGCTACCAGGACCTTATTGTCCCGAGCGGTCTTGGAATAGATATCATTAAGATCAAGGCGATCGGGATATGAGTTTATCTCGAGATAGCATTTTCTCTCCCTGGCCGCTTTAATCAGCTTCTCCATATCTACTTCATAGCCCGGCCGCTCATTTATCAGCCGGCCGGTGGGATGTCCCAGAATATTAAAATTAGGGTTATCCATGGCCCGGATAATCCTTTCTGTCTGAACTTTTCCCGGCAGATTGAATTTGGAATGCACCGAACACACTCGCACATCCAGTTCCCGGAGGATCTCATCCGGCAGATCGAGCGTTCCGTCCTCCAGGATATCCACCTCAATACCTTTGAGAACCCGGAATCCCCGCGACTGGGAATTTATCCGGTCAATCTGCCGGATCTGTTCCTTTACGTCCGCAGGCTTCAATCCATGGGCCATGGTCAGCCGCTGGGAGTGATCGGTAACCGCCATATACTCATACCCCAGTCGTTGGGCCGCCGCGGCCATCTCCTCCAGACTGTACTTTCCGTCCGTACGATTGGTATGCGTGTGCAGGTCACCGCGGATGTCCTCCTGTTTTACAAGCCGTGGCAAGCGGCCCTGCCGTGCCGCCTCGATCTCGCCCCGGTCCTCGCGCAATTCGGGATCGATCCAGGGCAACCCCACGCTGTTATAGACCTCCTCCTCGGTATTTCCGGCCAGTCTCTTCTCCCGCCTGCCATCCTCTGAAAATACCCCGTACTCGTTTATCTTTAATTTCTTTTTTACCGCCATTGCCCGCACCGCGATATTATGAGACTTGGATCCGGTAAAATAATGCAGTGCCGCTCCATAACTCTCCTGAGGAACAAGCCGCAGGTCTACCTGCAAGCCCGAGCGCAGGAGCACCGAAGATTTAGTATCACCCCTGGCGATGACCTTTTCCACGTTGTCATAATTCATGAAATGATCCATTACCCGGCTTCCTTTATCACAGGTGACCAAAACATCCAGATCCTTCACCGTTTCCCGGCAACGACGATAACTTCCGGCGATAACCGCCTGGCGGACTGTTTTCTCAGCTTTAAGATACTCCAACAGCAAACCAGCCGCCCTGTCCGCCAGCTGCAGTTTAAACCGGCCCTCGGTGGAACGGATTCGGCCTAATCCCTCAATTATCGACTGTTCGGTTTTCCTTCCGAACCCCGGCAGTTCCTTTATCCTCCCGTTGCGGGCCGCTGCCTCCAGTTCCTCCGGAGTTTTAATTCCCAGTTTTTCATGCAGGGTCTTGATTCGGCGCGGCCCCAGCCCGAATACCCGCATGATCTGAACCAGCCCCTCGGGCATCTCCTTCTTCAGATCTTCCAGCAACTCGAATCTGCCGGCCTTCACTATCTGGACGATCTTGTTCTCCAGGTCTTTACCGATTCCGGTAAATGAGGAAAGCCTCTCTCCCCGGGCTACCATCTTGTCAATATCGCCGGACAGCCCGCCCACCGTCCGGGCGGCATTACGATAAGCGCGGACCCGGAACTGATTCTCGCCTTTTATCTCCAGCAGGTCCGCGAATTCATCGAACATCTTTTCAACTTCATTATTGCTGACAGGCATATCCGTCTTCCGGCCTAATCCAACCGCCCGGTTTCTACAACCTCAAGCTCCTGGCGTTCACCCATCTCCGCGTGATTACCGATCGGACAGGATAGTTCATAATTACCCGGGACCAGTTCCACCTGCAGGACCCTGGTCTCTCCGGATCGGAGAATATCAGGGAACGATTCCTCGATCCCCATGCCTTCTATCTTGAAATTGTGAACCAATCCGCCCTCATTGGTCACTACAAACTCCACAGTCCCGGCCGGCGCCTGTTCCGAAGCCTCCAGCTCCCATTCTCTTAAAGTAACATCTATCCGATGCGCCTCCTGAGCAAAAGCGGCAGAAAAACTCACAGCCCCGGCCAGCAGACAACCGGTAATGCCGATCGCGATTATTCTGTTCATCTCTATTCTCCTTTTATTTGACTCCGGCCGGACTCTGCCCATGCTTTTGCCGTCCGTAATGTTTATGCAGTTTATCTTCATAATCCTGAGTAATCGGCTGATGCAGGTCATACGCCGGACTGGTCCCTACAGCCTCCCGGGTCAGATTGACATAAACCCTGGACTCGTTCCAGTTGATCATCTTTATCCAGGCCGGGGATATAAGCACCTTTTTCCCGGGCAGCCAGTTACCGGTGTCTATCTCCAGATAATGGATCGCCCATTTCTCGTCATCCACGATAAAGTCCAGAACATGTCCGATACTCCCGTTTTCAGCCTGGATATGATATCGATCTACTTCCCGCACGCTGCGCAGATGGCTGTCTCCGCTCTCCCGTTCCGGGAACACCGGCACGGGTTCGGGGACAACTCCCATGGCCGTCAGATCCTGCGCTGTCGCGTTCCAGTACATCGGCCAGCGATAATACTTGTTAAGCTCTATCTCCTTTTGGCGGGAAACCGGCTTATCAGCATCCACGTCCGGGCTGTTCAGCACCGTGTCCTTATCCAGCTCAACGGGGAATTCCCTATGCACAATATCAGGTCTGCCGCTGAAAGCAGCGGTAGAAATCAGCACCTGACGTCCGGGCAGCCAGGTACCCGTATCCGCGATAAGATAACGCAACACCCAGCGGGCGTCATCAAAATAAAAGTCAAGAATTTTGCCGATATCCCCGTCTTTTGCCCGAATCCGGAAATTCAGGTATTCACGCACGCCTTTTAACATTTTCTCCTCCTTTACTTAGCTGCCGCCCGGCTTTATTCCACCGGATAATCTTAAAGAGTTTTTCCCTGCCCATCCCCGGGCTCTGCGATGGAATCGATAAGATTGAAAACACCTTGGACTGCGGCAATCCTCACGCTCTCACCTACGGTTCGAGAGAGGATGGCCATTACCTTCCGGCTGCTCACTCTTAACATGGAGACAAGCAGTTTACGCTCCAAAAGATGATTTTCACCCATCGCCGTCACCGCGATGCCTGGTTTTTCGGTCTCAAAAAAAAACGATTCCGGAAAAAGCGGAATTTCGGCGCGCAACCCGGCCATAATGATTATCGCCAATATCAGATTATGATTGATCTCACCTTTTATCATCTTGCCGATCCTTCCGGTTTTTTTCTTTTTTCCGGTGAAGTCTTTTTATAATATTCAGACAATTCTTCTTCCGCCTCCCGATCCAGCGGCCGGGAGGGATCATATTCCGGCGCCCCGCGGATCCGCTCGATCTCGAGATCCATTCTGAACGACTGGTCCTCCCAATTTATTCCATCTACCCATTCCGGAACCAGGAGAACACGTTTAGCCGGCAGCCAGCGGCGCGTGTCAAACACGATATAGCGGATCATCCAGTCGTCCGGTTCCACTAAAAAATCTTCAACCTCCCCTGATTCTCCTTCCGGCGTCCGCAGACGGTAGCCGAAAACCTCCCTACAGCTTCTCAATATCTTATCCTTTACCGGGCTTTCTTCCTTTACATCTTCTTCCGCTTCTTCCGGAGAAGGAATAAACGGAGTTTTAAATCCACGCTCCGGCCAATAGGGCGGCCACCCGTAATACTTTTGCAATTTTTCCTGATGTTCCAGACGCAGAGGCCGGGCAAGATCAAGATCCGGACTCTGTTCCAGCTGTTCCCGGGTAAGATCTATATCCAGCCGCTGATCCCGATCCTCTATATTCTTTATGAATACCAGCGGGACCACCAACCGGCGGGCTTTCAGCCATTCTCCCGAACGAACGATAAGATAACGGTTCAGCCAGAGATCCTGATCAAAAATAAAATCATTCACCTCTCCGGACGAACCATCCTTCGCCCGGACCTCGAATCCGAATATTCTCTTTAAACTGTTTACCATGCCGGTCCTGTCATACCACGGCGGCTGTCTGGATCTTTTCCGCCAGCCGCGCCCCGGCCCGGATCATCTGGTTCGCGTATCCCCATTCGTTGTCATACCAGCTCATTATTTTAACCAGGTCTCCGTCTACCACCCGGGTCATTTCCAGATCAACAAACGATCCATGCGCATCGCCGATAATATCGGAAGAAACCACCGGACTTTCCACCACTCCGACAATATCCTGGTAACGGTCGCTTCGCGCCTCCTCCCGGAAGATCTTACTTATCTCTTCCATTGAAGTCGCCCTTTCGGTTATCATGGTCACATCCGCCACCGACCCTACCGGAACCGGCCCCCGGATTGCCGTACCATCGAACTTTCCCTCAAACTGAGGCAGAGCATGGGAAGTTGCCTTAGCTGCGCCAGTGGAGGTAGGAACAAAGTTAAGCGCTCCGGCGCGTCCGCGCCGGATATGCTTGTTCGGTCCGTCCACGATATTCTGACTCGAAGTATAGGCATGAACCGTATTCATTATAGCCTTCTTAATTCCGATTCTACGGCCGATGATCTCCACTACCGGCGCGATACAGTTAGTCGTACAGCTGGCAGTCGAGATCAGGTCGGAATCCGGAATCTCGTTTACTCCGGGAACAACCGTAGGAACCCCCGGACCTTTGACCGGTGCCGAAAGTATTACTCTTTTCGCCCCGGCCTTCAGATGCTGTTCCATGCCCTCTTTATCAGTGAACACACCCGAACACTCAAACACGATGTCTATCTCCAGATCCCTCCAGGGCAGTTTTGACGGGTCTTTTTCGTTCAGCATCCGGATTTTCTCCTCCCCGGCCTTCAGATAACCATCCTCCACGCGCAGCGGCTTTTCCTGCCTTCCATAAACACTGTCATAATTAATCAGATAAACAAGATCTTCCGCGGGCACCAGATCGTTTACCGCCGCCAGCTCCATACCCGGAGTACTTCTGATTATCTTAAATGCCGCTCTTCCTATTCTCCCTAATCCATTGATCGCGACTCTAACAGCCATAACTTCCTCCTTTATATTTTTCTTAAAATCCACGCGCGAGAACGTGAATCTCTCTGTTTAGTACGGCAAGTACGGACTTAGCGACAAGTTCCGGCGCCATGTCCGCTGATTCCACATAGTATCGCTTCGGACAGCGACCGCGAAAAAATTCCCGTACCGGCACGGAATCTTTTTCGTAATCATCCAGCCGGCGGTCTATGATCTCCGGCCGGTCATCGTTACGCTGTTCGAGATGTCCGCCGCATGCCTGGCACAGTCCGCGGACCTCTTCCGCTGGCTGAAGATTAACGTTAACCACCTTTCCGCACTCAGCGCAGATTCTTCGGCCGGTCAACCGCTGCTTAGCGATCTCAGAATCCAGACGCAACTCGATTACCGCGGCCAGGCTTAACCCGGTTTTTTCCGACAGATCACAAAACATATTCGCCTGATCAATATCACGCGGAAATCCGTCAAATACATAGATTCCGGAGTGAGTGTTCTCAAGTGCATTGGAGATCACCCTGCGCACGATATCCGCAGGTACCAACTTTCCGGTTTCTATTGATTCCTTTATCCGCGGACCTTCTTTGCTTCCGGAGTCAACCTCTTTTTTAAGTAAGGAACCGGTCTGGATCAGATTTATTCCGGGAAATCCGGAAAGTCTTTCCGCCAGACTGGTCTTGCCACTGCCCGGAGGCCCGATAAGGATCACCGCTTTTGGATCATCCATCTCTGTCCTATGCCGCTATCGCGGCCTTTACCGCGTTCGGACTGTGTTTCTGCCTGATATATCCGGCAATATTCTCCACCGTGGTTTTCAATATTCTTTCCACTGCCTCTGTCGTGTTAAAGGCGCTGTGCGGAGTTATATAAACGTTTTCCCGTTTGAACAGGACGTGGTTCGCCAGCAGGGTATCCAGATTGTGCTTATTCAGAAAGATCGAACTCAGCAGCTGGGCCTCCTCTTTTACCGACGGCTCTTCCGGCAACACATCCAGTCCGGCCGCCTTAAGTTTTCCGGTGGCAAGCGCCCGCAGCATCGCCTCCACTTCCACAACGTTTCCCCGGGCGGTGTTTATCAGAATCGCGCCTGGCTTCATCATCTCAAACTGGGGCTGTGCTATCATATTTTCCGTTGATTTAACCGCCGGCACGTGCAGTGTGATAATATCCGATTTCCGCAGCAGTTCATCCATCCCAACGTAACGGAACCCGAACCTGCGCGACGCCTCCTGATCGGGCTTAAGATCATACGCCAGAATGTTCATCTCAAAACCGCAGGCAATCCGGATTACGTGCTTACCGATATCTCCAGTCCCGATCACTCCGATAGTCTTGCCCATCAGATCAAACCCCCGCAGCCCTTTCATGGAAAAGTTCCCCCGGCGGGTGCGTTCAACCGCCTTATCCAGATGATGGCTCATGGTCAGCAGCAGCCCAAACACGTGTTCGGCAACCGTATTCTTGCCATAAGAAGGAACGTTTGCCACCTCGATATCGTGCTGCCGGCAGTACTCAGTATCAATATGATCGTATCCCGTAGAGCGAGTGGTGATCAGTTTCAGGGCCGGAAACCTCTTCAGGACCTCAGCATCAGCCTCAGAATAGATAAATACACTCAGTATATCGGCATCAATATAAAGTTCGGCATTTTCCCGGGTCAACGGCTCTTGCGTAAACACAACCTCATGTTCCACCTCAAGCTCACCGAAGGCGTCTTTTTCCCACGGCTCGATTTCAAAAGCAACGATCTTCATCACGGTTCTCCTTCCCCGGCTTCCTGTTTAAGATTCTCGTATATTTTCAGCGTATCTTCCCTTCGGCACAGCTCGGTTCCCGGCGTCATCACCGCTGCGGCTCCGGCCGCAACTCCAAATCTGACAACCTCTTCCAGCGGCTCTTTCCGGGAAAGCATATAGACCATGCCGGCCAGCATACTGTCGCCGGCACCGACCCGGCTTTTGACTGGGACTGATGGGACGCGGAACCTGACTTTTTTTTCAGCGCTCACCAGCAGGGCGCCTCCCGCGCCCCGGGACAAAACCACAATTTGGCACTTTCCGGAATCAATAAGTTTGTGTGCCGCCTCCTCCTGCTCGTCCTCGCCCTCAATCCCCCGGCCACTCAACTGTCCCAATTCATGCAGATTCGGCTTAAGCAGGAACACGCCTTTTCCCAGACCTCTTCGTAAAGCTTCTCCGGAAGTATCCAGGATAAACCGGCTTCCCCGCCTCCGACAGACATCTCCCACTTTAGCCCAGAAATCATCCTCCATCCCGGGCGGCAGACTGCCACTGCCTACGAGAAACGCGGGGCATGGAGTCAATCCGGTCAGGACATCCAGAATCGAAAGGGCCTCAGTTTTCCGCAAGCTGGGACCGGGCAGCACAAACCGGTATTGATTTCCACTAACCTGTTCACTGATAGTCAGACTTTCCCGGGTGTCTCCGCTTACCGGAACCGGCACCTGCCGGATTCCCTCGGCCTCTATCAGCTGCTGCAGAGATTCCCCCTGTCGGCCGCCGGAAAAATACACTGCGACCGACTCTCCGCCAAAACGCTTCACAACCCGGGAGATATTAATTCCTCCTCCGCCGGGATGGGTTTCGGAAGGATCGCAACGAAGCTTTCTGTTAACCGCCACCTTTGCGATGGAAGTACTTATATCAAGAGCAGGATTTAATGTTACAGTAATTATATTTTGCATTTAAAATGATCCGTTCTTCCCGGAAAACCGGTATTATGATAAACAACAGTTGATCGCCCGGAATCCTCAAAAGAAAAATCAAGGCAGGACGCGAAAATTTTAGTCTAAAATTATTACTTTTATAAATTTACGGGATTACAGGCTCATCGGCAATTGCCCGGCTCTTCTTTATGTTGATTTTATTCTACTTTTTGTTTATCCTGTTATGGGAACATGTTCTGATTGAAAAGGAGTCCAATCAGAAAAAAAAAGAACCCGGCCATTTCAGCAAAGGGTTTTGTTTGTAATAATACGTTTAAAAGGACTGTTAGACCATGTTTGAAAAAAGTGTTCGGCTGTTTGAATTATTCGGATTTGAAGTTAAGATCGACCCTACCTGGCTGATTATCGCCGTACTTATCACCTGGTCATTGGCATCCGGACTGTTTCCGACATTTTATGAAGGGTTGGAGCCTGGGGTTTACTGGTGGATGGGACTTGCCGGCGCGCTGGGACTGTTTGTGTCCATTGTGTTCCATGAACTCTGGCATTCGCTTATTGCCCGGCGATTCGGACTGCCCATGCGGGGAATAACCCTGTTTATCTTTGGCGGTATTGCCGAGATGAATGAAGAACCGCCCAGCGCGAAAGCGGAGTTTTTCATGGCTATCGCCGGTCCGCTGTCAAGTATTGTCCTTGGTTTTATCTTTCTCGGTGTTGCCTCTTTAAGTCGGATCCTGGCCTGGCCATTACCCGTCAGCGCAGTATTCGATTACCTGAAATTTATTAACTGGCTTCTGGCCGGGTTTAACCTGGTGCCGGCATTCCCCTTAGACGGCGGCCGGGTGCTTCGGTCCGCCTTGTGGAAATGGAAGGATAATCTCGCCTGGGCCACCCGGATTTCTTCCGAGATCGGTTCAGGATTCGGACTGCTGCTGGCGTTTATCGGAATCCTCAATATCATCGGCGGAGCGATCATCGGCGGAATCTGGTGGCTGCTTATCGGGCTATTTTTGCGCAACGCATCCCAGATGTCTTACCAGCGTCTGGTGATCCGTCAGACCCTGGAAGGAGAGCCAGTCAAGCGGTTCATGCGGGAAAGGCCTTCAGCGGTTTCGTCGTCAACCACCATTCTCGACCTTGTGGAAAATTATATCTATAAATACCATTATAAACTCTTCCCGGTGGTCGATAACGGCCGCTTGCTCGGCTGCGTGCGGACTAAAGAGGTAAAGGATATTCCGAAGGAGGAATGGGGCCGGCATAAAGTAGGTGAAGTCCTTAAACCATGCAAATCGAACATAAACACTCTCTCTCCGGATACTGATGCCACTCAGGCGCTGGCGATAATGAATAAAACCGGCAATACAAGACTGCTGGTCTCCGAAAACAGCCACCTTTTAGGAATTATCACCCTTAAAGACCTGCTGCGGTTTTTTTCCATGAAAATGGACCTCGAAGGCAGGAATCCAGTGGGTCTCAGTGACCGGGAAATCCGCGATCAGGTCGCGGACGATGAATAGCTCAGGAGTCACTCTCTATCTTCCGAATCTTCCCGGTAGAAATTCCTTTCGAAATCCTCGTCATACTCTTCATCAAACTCATTTACCAGCTCAGTCACTCGTTTAAGCCTCATCGGTTCAACCCGGATTATTTCAAGCTCCTCTTCACATTCACCACAATACAGGGTCCCCCCGGCCTCGCAGTCCTCTGGAATATCCACCTCTTCCCCGCAAACCGGACAGTTGACTATCCCTTTTTTCGCTTCATCCGTCATGATATCTCCCACTCCCTTTGAAAGTTGAATTTGCTACCTTTGTATATTATAAATAAAGCCGTCTGTCAATAGCCTTCGTCGCCTTCACTAAAATAAAAAAACGGCGGAGTCATACTGAACTCCGCCGTAAGCCGGGAGGCATAAGCAGCTAAAATATTTACCTTACTTCTGACTCGACTTCTCCAATCCCTTCCTGCACATTCTCTCCGGTATTCTCCACGTCTTCGCCAAGACCGCGTGTAGTCTGACAACCGCCTAACATTACAAAACCGGTCAGCGCGAGGAGCGTCAGGCCCAATAACTTCTTCATACATTCCTCCTGTTAGCTTTTCCGAATCAAATCCATACTTATCATAAAAAAAAAAGAACCCGCCCCTCAATCAGCAGTTTCCTCTTCACTCTGACCTTCTTCCCCCTTTTTATTTTAAAAAGAAAAC
>JAGYOO010000200.1 GCA_018399295.1 Candidatus Omnitrophota bacterium
AAACCCCGAAGGATTTCCTTCGGGGCTTTTTTTTAATGTTTAATCCGCTCCCTCCAGTTCATCCGCGGACTTCTGCGAAAAGTCAGCCTGTCCGGCGGCGAGCTCAAAGGTTGTCTTCTCGATATAGTTATCGATCATCTTCTTTGTATCGGCTATCTTCAGTTCCTTGAACAGAAAGTCAAACTTGGCTTCCAGTTCCCGGCCGATTGCCTCTCTGGCCGCGGTGCCAATGTTGTAGATCTCCTTCTTAAACGGCCCCAGCGCCTTTTTCCGAGTCTTATAGAGAAACTGTTCTTCCGATTCTCCGGACTTTTTTTCTCCGGCAGCCTCACGGTTCAACCATTCATAGATTTTATTTCGAAGCTCTTTGGGAAAACTATCACTCTCATAAATAATATTCTGAAAACCGGTAGCCAGATGCACTTCCAGCGTATCATTCGCCGGAAACTTGTGAAAGGCCTCATCCGGCAGAGTACTGGCGCCATGCTGAACTGTTCCTCCGATGCCGTATTCAGCGCGGCCGATTTTCGAGATATCCCTTAAGGCATTGAAATCCAGCTTAACCTCGGCGATACTTCCATCCGGAAGGACTACCCCCCCATGCGAAGTTCCGGTCTGAATACTTATCTTACTGATCCCGGTAACTCCTTCCGGCAGATTTGCCGTATACCCGCGCATGAAAGCCTCCAGATCCTCCGGAGTGCTGTTCTGACAGCCGACCTCACCGATTTCGCCACCCACAGAAATCGTCACTCCTTCCGGCTGGATCTGGCGGATATATTTAGTCAGCTCAGCACAGACCTCAAAGTTATTCCGCTGCTGCTCGTAAAGGTCTTTCTGCTCAAGGTCGACCAGGGTCGAACTATCGATGTCGATATTCAGAAACCCGGCGCCTACCGCGTCCGAGATAATACCGCGCAGCGTCTCTATTTCCTTGTCCCGGTTTTCGGCGAATTTTTTCGCGTTTACCTGGAAGTGATCGCCCTGAATAAACACCGGTCCGACATACCCCTCTTTCAGCGCGGCCGCCAGGCACATGCTGACATACTCCACTGGGCTCTGTCCGGTATATCCCATTTCACTCTTGGCGATTTCGAAGATAAACGCACCTGCGTTTATCTTCATTGCCGAACGGATAATGGCCCGGGCCGTGTCATAGGTGAGAGTCCGCAGATTCATTGCCGGGACCGTAAATCCCTCAATCTCCCCCCTGCCTCTGGCCGCGTAAAAATCATGAATCGAGGCCAAGAAAACGCCCTGCTCCTGTGCCGCCCGGATGATCTTGCGGGCGATCTTTTCTTTATCAGAAGCCGCATCAGTAAGAACCATTTCACTGACCAATTTATCAATATCAATTTCCATTCTATTCCTCCCGCTGTTTTTTCTGTTCATGTTTCACTAAAGCTCAGGTGCCGGACTCCCAGCTGGCAAGATATTTCTTCTGTTCCGGAGTAAGCTTGTCAATAGTAATTCCCATTGCCGAAAGTTTGAGCGCGGCAATCCGTTTATCCAGATTCTCCGGAACCGAATAAACCCGGTTTTCCATTTTCTTTGAATACTTCTTTATATGCTCAGCACACAAGGCCTGGTTGGCAAAGGACATATCCATTACCTGGGCGGGATGACCTTCAGCCGCAGCCAGATTTATCAGTCTGCCCTCGCCCAGCAGATTTACCCGGCGACCGTTCTTCAGCGTAAATTCCTGAACAAACTCACGCACCTGCCGGCTTTTCCGCGCCATCTTCTTCAGGGCCTCAACCGCGATCTCCACGTTGAAATGTCCTGAGTTAGAAATTATCGCTCCGTCTTTCATCATTGGAAAATGTTCCGCCGCAATGACATTGATATCCCCGGTAACAGACACGAAGATATCACCCAGAAGAGCAGCCTGTTTCATCGGCATTACCTGATATCCGTCCATGGCCGCCTCCAGTGCCCGCATCGGTTCAACTTCGGTAACAATCACCTTAGCCCCCAGCCCCCGGGCGCGCATTGCCACACCCCGGCCACACCAGCCATATCCGCAAACCACAAAGTAGCTGCCGGCAATAAGCCGGTTTGTGGCCCGCAGAATCCCGTCCATCGTCGACTGCCCGGTACCATAGCGGTTGTCGAAAAGATATTTGGTATGCGCGTCATTAACCGCGATTATGGGATATTTAAGCAGTCTGTTTTTTTCCAGGCTGCGCAGTCTTATCACCCCGGTCGTAGTCTCTTCTGTCCCGCCCAGGATCTCGTGAGAGACCCCTTTTCTCTGATGGATAGTCGAGACCAGATCCGCTCCGTCGTCTACGGTTATCTGCGGTTTATACTCCAAAACCTGCTTAATGTGCCGGTAATAGGACTTATTGTCTTCCCCGTTAATCGCGTAGACTGGAATTGACAAAAACTTTACCAGAAAAGCAGCCACATCATCCTGAGTCGAAAGGGGATTAGAGGCACAGAGCACGACCTCGGCTCCGCCGCTTTTGAGCGTATCCATCAGGTTTGCCGTTTCCGTGGTTACATGCAGGCAACAGGCTACGGTTGTTTTGCGCAGGGGTTTTTCTTTCTTAAACCTCTGTTTTATCTGTTCAAGTACCGGCATATCCTGAGCCGCCCATTCCACCCTCAGCTTCCCCTTCTGGGCCAGCTTTAAATCCCGAATATCATACTTCATTATTTCTCTCCCTATCCCCTGGCATCCTGGCGCAGGATCTTGGCCTTATCGGTCTTTTCCCAGGTAAATTCAGGTTCATTCCGCCCGAAGTGACCGTGACAGGCGCTGTTGCGATAGATAGGCCGGAGCAGGTCAAGCTCTTTGATTATCCCCTGAGGAGTCAACGGAAAATGTTTCTGGATCAGTTTACCGATTACCGCGTCAGACACCTTTCCGGTCCCGGAGGTATCGACATACACGGACACTGGTTCACATTTTCCAATGCAATAGGCGATCTGAACATAACACTTACTGGCCAGACCGGCGGCAACGATATTTTTAGCGATATAGCGCCCCATGTAAGCGGCTGAACGATCAACCTTTGTGGGATCTTTGCCGGAAAAGGCTCCCCCGCCTACAGGTACGACGCCGCCATAAGTATCCACAATGATCTTGCGGCCGGTCATTCCGGTGTCTGACTGGGGACCACCGATCAGAAATTTTCCGGTCTGATTAACGAAAAATCCAGTATCGGAATCAATCCACTTTTTCAGCACCGGCTTAGCAACAAGGTCGATGATCATTTGACGGGATTCTTTCGTAATCGCGTTCTTCGCCTTATTAAGAATCGCCGCGGTATGCTGGCAGGCCAGAACCACAGAGGTTACCTTTTTCGGCAGCCCGTTCTCATAGAGAACCGTTACCTGGGCCTTACCGTCCGGCCCCAGAAAATTGAGGGTCTTTTTTTCCCGGACCTGCTTCATCCGTTCGCACAGCTTATGCGCGAGCATGATCGGCAACGGCATCAGCTCCG
>JAGYOO010000201.1 GCA_018399295.1 Candidatus Omnitrophota bacterium
CTAAGTGTTAAGTTAAGCAAAGATAAGAACTTTTACCTTTCACTTTAAACTTTACACTAAAAACTACGGAGTCCCCATCGTCTAGTCTGGTCCAGGACAACAGATTTTCGATCTGTCGACAGGGGTTCAAATCCCCTTGGGGACGCCAAAAATAAACAGCCACCGAAAGGTGGCTGTTTGTTTTTGATAAAACCCAAGGGGATAAAAGGGGATTTTAAGGGGGAAGATAGTTCCCCCTTATCGGCGTTAAGCGCACCCTGCGGAAGGAAAGGGAATAGCGACTAGAGGGAGCGATAAGGGAAAACCATGAGGGTTTTCCCTTATGGAGTGAGAGGACCGCAGCCAGGCTATGCCTGGCGGAGGGGAGCGACACGACCCCCTGGGGACGCCACTTCAACTCGCTTTGCCTGTTCCCCTTAATAGAGATCTCTCATCGCGCCTATCCTTTGCCTGAGAATTCAAATCCTTTCCAAACTATATTTTTGTCTTTGAATACTGTTCTCGTTACAGTTATAATATAATCATTCAGCTGTTATCCGGAAAGAATGTCCGGGGAAATCAGCATTACCACTACTATCAATAAAGTAAAGAGTTATGAAAAAAATTATAACAGAAGTTTCGAATCCATTAAGTCGGGATAGATCCAGGATTAAAGTTGCTTTAGCTCTGGGAGGGGGCGGGGTCAGAGGTACGGCCCATATCGGTGTCATTCGCGCGTTAGCCGAATTTCTGCCGATCGATATTATCGCTGGAACAAGTATGGGGGCGATAATCGGAGCGATGTACGCGCTTAACCCGGATATTGATGCCGTAGAAAAGCGTCTGCTTTCGCTTTTGGAGCACCAGCAGCTGCGGGATATTGAGCGCCTTATTGCCGCGCACGCGTACGAGGAAAAAAAATTGATCATTGAGGCCCTGCTTTCTTTTTTTAAGCGCATGTATCTGCTTAATCTTCGGGCCATAAAGAGATGGGTTTTTAGCGGCAAAGAGCTTGCCTTTATCTTTGATCATTGCGGACTGGACACCGATTTCAGTAATATTAAACTGCCATTCAGCTGCATGACGGTAGACTTGAGAACCGGGGAAGAGGTTATTCTGGACAGTGGAAACATGAGGGAGGCGGTAAGCGCTTCTGTGGCTCTTCCTGGTGTTTTTCCTCCGGTTCGCAGGGGCCGCCGCCTGCTGATCGATGGTGGGATTGTGAGCAGTGTTCCAGTCGAGGCGGCCAGGGCGATGGGGGCCGATTTTGTTATTGGAATCGGCGTGGAAGCGGCTATTGACTATGATAAAAAGCTGGGGAATGGGCTGGATATTATTTTTCAGGCAGACGCGATCCGCGCATCCAAACTCGCCGAGATGCGGCTGCAGACTGCTGATTGCGTGATAAGACCTGATGTTGGGCATGTAAGCTGGGCTAACTTTTCCCGGGCTGAGGAATGTATCCGGGAAGGCGAAAAGGCGGCGCGGGAAGTTATTCCGGAGATCCGGGAGAAGATCGCGCGTAAGCGCCGGGAGCAGCTGTGGAAAGGGTTGTTTCCGTTCCTGGGCGTTTCACAGACTGTTTGATATCTGTCAATCTCTGAAAGGAAAAATGGGAAAAAAATTATTGTGGGGATTGCTGGCAGTTGTCATTCTGATTGTTTTGGCCTTAGCGTATGTTAATTTTATCTATCTCCCTAAAAATCTCAAACCTCTGTTTATCTCATTCGCGGAACAGGCCCTGGAAAAAGAGGTGCAGGTTGAGGCGGCTGAATATGTCCCGTTCAAGGGGATATCTTTCTCCGGGGTTTCGGTGTTCAATCCGGACGGGTCACCCTTTATTCGCGTTTCTGATGTCTCGGTGAGCCTGGCATCTCTTCCCCGGGTCGGCCCCGGCGGCACTCATGGAAAGGTAAAGTTTGTCCTCAGTAAAGCCGAATATAATTCAGCGGAAGCAGCCGTGCGGGCTGATGCCAAAGGCGAGCTGGCTATAAACAGCAGCGGTGATTTTCACGGAATCGTATTTTTAGAGCACACTGATGTGCGTCCGCCTTCTCCTCTGGCTGAAATTACGGGAATTCGCGGTCGTATCGAATTGCTTCCAACAGCAGTATTTTCAGAGGCGCTTATTGGCAGGGCTGCCGGAGAAGACCTGGAATTGAGCTTTCGGCTGGAGAAGGCAGAGGGTGGGTTGATACTTAACAAGCTGACTCTTGTCTACCCCGGTTCAACAGTAACTGTTTCCGGTCGGATGGAAACCGTTGGAGTCAATCCCCGGGTTGATGCTGAAGGTACGGCCTTGATCGATGCGGCTTCATTTCTGCGGTTGCTCCCGGGGCTGGCTCTTCCGCCGCTGGAGGCAGTTTCAGATGTTAGATTCAATGCCTCCGGACCTATGGACCCCTTGCTGTTAACCGGAGAGGCAGAAATAAATTCAAGTAATATTCAGGCTGCCGGTATTAACTGTGAAAAGTTAGATGTTAAACTCAAACTGGATAAGGGAAGGATGGTAGTGCCAGCGGTTCGGGCCGAGCTTTATGGAGGAACGGTCGACGCCTTTGGCGAGGCGGAGATAAAGCCGGGATTCCCGGGAATGGTTTTGGCGAAAGTACAGAGTCTTGAACTGCGCGGCCTGCTGCTTGACCTGCTTTCTCAGGATCTGGGCGAGGGGAAGGTTTTTGCTGAATTTGAGGCCGCGGGCCGGCTGATGGAGCCTGATTCTTTAGCTGGAACAAGTTCGATAAAGGTAGAGGAAGCCGGGATTACTTTACCTGCGGTATTTCGGGGGATTTCGCTTGCCGCGGGTCTGCCGGAGTTAAAATCGGCTAAAATCGTATCTGCCCAGGGCGATTTTAAACTCGCAAAAGGTCGGTTTACCACCGAAAATCTCCAGGCCCTTACCTCGCCCGCGATAATCAGCGCCGTTGGCTGGGTGGACCTTGATCTTTCACTGGAGATGCTTGTTTCGACAACTCTTAAATCCGAATCCTTACGTGGTCGTCTTGGGGTATCAAAACTCCCCGATGTAAGGATCACCGGCCGTTTTCCTCAACTTAAGTATGATCCTTTGATTATGGACGCGGCGGAGGATTTTCTGAGGGAAAAGCTTAAAAATGAGTTTAAGGAAAAGTCGGGAGAGCAGCTTAAGAGTTTTCTGGAAAAGGTATTCTAAGTGAATCCAGGGGGGCGGATTTTACTCGAAAACTGCAGGTTTACAGGCAGCGGACGGGAATGTCCTGGATGGCTTTTAATTGAGAGCGGCAGGATAGCGCGCAGGGGTGTTGGGAGGTCTCCGGCAGGCTTGCGCCGCCTGGATCGGCTGGACTTAAGGCAGCATTTTGTAACGCCCGGGTTTATTGACCTGCATGTTCATGGAGATAAAACTAAAGTCTCCCGGATGGCGGTCCGTTCCGGTGTTACCGGATTTCTTCTTGCCCTGCACGCGGCGCGGTATTCGC
>JAGYOO010000202.1 GCA_018399295.1 Candidatus Omnitrophota bacterium
TGGCGGTGAAACCGGAAGAGGTCGAGGCAGTTCGGGGCCGGCTAAAAGAGTATAAGGTCCGAAGCTGGATTATCGGGGAGACTGTATCCGGTTCCGCGGATGTTATTATCGATTGAGGAGGAGTGCGGGTGAAGATTCTGATCATCGGTTCGGGAGGACGTGAACACGCTCTGGCCTGGAAGTTATCGTTGTCCCCGGATGTAAAAAAGATTTTCTGTGCCCCGGGTAACGGCGGTATCGGACTAATTGCCGAGCGGGTGGATATAAATTCGGAGGACGTCCATGGCCTTCTGGATTTTGCCCGAAAGAACAGTGTGGACTTTACTGTTGTCGGGCCCGAGGCCCCTCTGGCTGCCGGATTGACGGATAAATTTCGCGAAGAAGGGCTGGCAGTATTCGGCCCCAGCCGGGCTGCCTCCCGTTTGGAGTCCAGTAAGGTCTTTGCTAAGTCCCTGATGCGCAAGTATAATATCCCCACTGCTGATTTTGAGATCTTCGAAGATTATTCCCGGTCGCTTTCCTACGTGCGCGAGGCGAACCGTCCGCTGGTGATAAAAGCCGACGGGCTGGCCGCGGGCAAAGGGGTTTTTGTCTGCAATACTTTGGTTGAACAGGAACTGGCGTTAAAAAAAATAATGAATGATAAGGTGTTCGGCGCGGCGGGAAAACAGGTTCTTATTGAGGATAAACTGGAGGGGGAAGAGGCATCGATCATGTTTCTTTCCGACGGCGATAACTCTGTCGCCTTAGCCTCCAGTCAGGACCATAAACAGGTTTTTGATGATGACAAAGGGCCGAATACCGGTGGAATGGGGGCTTATTCTCCGGCACCTCTGGTAGATCAGAAGCTTTTTTCTGAAGTTAAACACAGAGTGATCGATCCGACACTGGCCGGAATGAATGCGGAGGGAACTCCTTATAAAGGAGTTATCTATGCCGGCATCATGGTGACCCCCCAAGGGCCGAAAGTGCTGGAGTTCAACGTTCGGTTCGGGGATCCGGAAGCCCAGGTTATTTTACCCCGCTTGCAAACCGATCTGGCCAGGCTTATTATAAAGACTGAGGAAGGCCGATTGAATGAGATCAGTCCGGAATGGGATGACGGCAGCTGTGTCTGTGTGGTGTTGGCCAGTGCCGGGTATCCGGATAGTTATCAAAAGAATATTCTTGTTTCCGGCCTGGATAAACTTCGGGACCGGGATGATGTCCTGGTCTTTCATTCCGGTACGGAGCTGAAAGGGAACGCGTTCTATACGACCGGTGGCCGGGTTATGGGGATAACCGGACTGGGAAAAGATATTCGCCAAGCGCTGGAAAAAACCTATTCAGCGGTCAAAGAAGTAAACTTTGAAGGAATCCATTTTCGCCGGGATATCGGGGCAAAGGCCCTGAAATATTCCTGAAATTAAAAAGGAGGATGTTCAGTGATTGAAAAAAGCCTTCAGGTCGCTGTGATCACCGGAAGTAAATCCGATCTGGATACTATACAGAAAACAGTAGATGTATTAAAAAAGTTCGGTGTTTCTTATGAAGTTAAGGTCCTTTCCGCACATCGGACCCCGCGTAAGTTGGCGGCTTACGTGGAGAAACTGCCTTCCCGGGGAGCGAAGGTTGTTATCGCCGCGGCTGGGATGTCCGCTGCGCTGGCCGGAACGGTAGCAGCGCATACATCTTTGCCGGTTATTGGAGTCCCGATGGAGACACGGACTTTGCAGGGGCTGGACAGCCTGCTTTCTACCGTACAAATGCCTAAGGGTGTGCCTGTGGGGTGCATGTCCATCGGCAGTGCGGGAGCATGCAACGCCGGCTTATACGCCTGCCAGATCCTCGCGCTTAATGACAAAAAAATCAGCGGGAAATTAACAAGGTTCAGATCAGAGATGGCAAAGTCTATAATGGGACTAAAAATAAAATTATGAGGCTGTCAGATGAAGACAAAACTGCTTAAAATAGATCTAGAGTCGCCGCAAAGAGATAAGATAGAAGAAGCGGCAGATATTCTCAAAAATGGAGGTCTGGTCGCTTTTCCCACTGATACTGTCTACGGATTAGGCGTGTTGATGAATAATGAGGCGGCCGTGAAACGGTTGGTAGAGTTAAAACAAAGGCCGCGGGGAAAAAAATTTTCTCATTGCGTGTATAATCTTGAACAGGCGGAGAAACTGGGCCGATTTAATCCGGCCGCTTACCGTTTAGCCCGTAAATTATGGCCCGGCCCGCTTACTTTGGTATTGCCCGACCGTTCCGGGAAAGACACGGTGGGAATCAGGATTCCTGATAGCAGGTTAATCCTGCTGCTCCTGATGCGCTGCCGGGTTCCGTTGTTGGTTCCTTCCGCGAACCTATCCGGACAGGCTTCTCCGAAAATCGCGGCTGAGGTTATGAGCGTATTTGATGGGAAGATTGAAGCGGTGCTTGATGGAGGGCCGGTCGCGGGGATCTCTTCCACGATCTGTAAAGTGGAAGAAGACGGATCATTCGAGATTCTGAGGATGGGTGAGGTCACTGTGGAGCAGATCCGCAAATTGATCTGTTCCCGCACGGTGCTGATCGTCTGCACTGGGAACACCTGCCGCAGTCCGATGGCTGAAGGATTGCTTCGGAAACATCTTGGTGAGGAATCATCAATCCAGGTAAGATCAGCGGGCGTATTCGCCATTGAGGGGATGACGGTTGCCTCGGAGGCGGTGCAGGCAATGAAGGAATGGGGTGTAGACATAAAAAACCACTATGCTGTTCATCTTACCCGTCAATTGGTGAATGAGTCGGACCTGATTCTGACGATGGAAGAAAAGCAAAAACGGCAGATATTATCCCAGGTCCCTGAAGCTGCCCAAAGAGTGCATACGCTCAGCGAATTTATCGGCGAAAGCGGAGATATCTCCGATCCTCTGGGAAAAGGGTTCGAGGAGTATCGCCGGGCGGGTGAGGTGCTGAAAAAAAAAGTAGAAAGGTTGGTGAAACGGTTAGATGCGGATTGCAATAGGTAGTGATCATCGCGGGTATTCTCTTAAGCAGGAATTGATAGCCTATCTCCGGAGAAAAGGGCATGAGATTGAGGATGTCGGGGTACATACTTTGGAATCTTCGGACTATCCCGCTATCGCGACAAAAGTGGCGCGCCTGGTTTCGGCGGGTAAAACCGACAGAGGCGTGCTGATTTGTAATAGCGGGATTGGAATGGATATGGCCGCGAACAAGTTTAAAAAGATCAGGGCGGCTAACTGCTTTAATCTTTCCATGGCCAGGTTTTCCCGCGAGCACAATAACTCGAACATCCTGGTTTTCGGTGCCGGGTATATCCGGCCGGATCTGGCTAAACGCATGCTCCGGGTCTGGATCAAGACTGAATTCGCGCAAGGACGTCACCTGCGCCGGGTTAAAATGTTTTCCGAATGTTAAAAAGGAGAGACGGATATGCGCGATTTAAAGA
>JAGYOO010000203.1 GCA_018399295.1 Candidatus Omnitrophota bacterium
ATCAGGCACCTTGTCCTGCCGGATGATGTTGCCGGCACAGCCGAAGTTTTGGATTTTGTCCGGGATGAACTTCCAAAGGCGGGACTTAGTCTGATGAGTCAGTATTCACCTTGTTACAACGCCGGACAATATCACCGGCTGGCGCGCCCGCTTTCAGCCGGTGAATATGACCGGGCGGTAGATCGTTGTCTGGCAGTGGACCGGCGGTTTTGTTGGATGCAGGAGATGAACAGTAATGAAATTTATATTCCCGACTTTTCGGCGGAACAGGTATTCGGTCCAAAGGAGTCGCAACGGAGGAGGCAGTAGTGAATCGGATTAAACGGGTGTTGATCAGCGTGTCGGATAAGACCGGACTGGAAAGACTGGTCCGGGTGCTGTTTGAAGCCAAAGCGGAGATAATATCAACCGGAGGTACGGCGGAATTTATTAAATCCCTGGGCATTCCTGTGACCTTGGTCTCGGAGATCACCGGGTTTCCCGAGATGATGAACGGCCGCGTCAAGACGCTGCATCCGGCGGTACACGGCGCGCTGCTGGGCCTGCGGGACAACCCTGAACATGTTCGGCAGATGCGTGAGCAGGGGATCGATCCGATTGACATGCTTGTGGTTAATCTGTACCCTTTTGAAAAAGTAACCTCAGACCCGAAAGTCAGCCTGGAAACGGCCGTGGAAAATATCGATATCGGCGGACCGGCAATGCTTCGGTCGGCCGCGAAAAATAGCCGACAGGTGGCAGTTGTCTGCCGTCCGGAATCCTATCCCGCGATAATTGAGGAACTTAAGCGCGACAATGGCCTGAGCCAGGAGACCTGTCAGCGTTTAGGGCGGGAGGTCTTTCAGCGGACCGCGGAGTATGACGCGAACATTGCCGCTTATCTGGAAGCCGCGGCCGGGAGCAAAGAGCCGGAATCACTGCCTGAGCGCCTGCGGATAGATCTTGTTAAGGTTAGGGATCTTCGCTACGGAGAAAATCCCGACCAGCCGGCGGCCCTTTACCGTGACCCGCGTGAGACGTCATCCGGAACTCTGGTAACCGCCCGTCAGCTTAATGGCAAGGAGTTGTCGTTTAATAATTTTATCGACATGGAGGCGGCCCTGGAGGCGGTCAGCGGTTTTAGCCGACCGGCCGCAGTGGTAATCAAGCATACCAACCCCTGCGGGGCCGCTGTCGCGGATGACCAGACCGAGGCCTTTCGATTGGCCTGGCAGGGCGATCCGCTTTCCGCTTTTGGCGGAATCGTCGGGTTTAACCGGCCGGTGGAAGGAGTCACGGCCAGGATTATCCGGGAGGCTGGATTTCTGGAGTGTATCTGTGCTCCCCGGTTTGAGGCCGAGGCAATAGATATTTTGTCGGAGAAGAAAAATCTTCGGCTGATGGAGATTGAGCCGGTCGAATACGCCGCGAATGATCTTGACCTGAAAAAGATCAGAGGTGGAATTCTCGCGCAGAAGAAAAGCATGGCCTGGGAGGCTTTGGAGTTTACGGCCGTTACCGAAAAGACTCCCGCGTTGGAAGAGATGGAATCGTTGAGATTCGCCTGGAAGATGGTTTGCCATGTCAAGTCAAATGCTATTGTTATCGCCAAAGACCGTCATCTCGTCGGAGTTGGCGCCGGACAGACCAGCCGGGTAGATAGTGTGATAATCGCGGTGCGCAAGTCCGCCGGACGCTGCCGGGGAGCGGTCCTGGCCAGTGACGCGTTTTTCCCCCAGCCGGATTCGATCGAACAGGCGGCCACGGCGGGAATCTCGGCTATAGTCCAGCCCGGCGGTTCGATAAAGGATAAAGAGGTTATTGCCGCGGCAAACGATTTAGGGATCGCGATGGTTGTTACCGGCCGGCGCTGTTTCCGGCATTAAGGATATAAAGTGAGTTTTTCTACTGCTAACGATTTTCTCGCTTCTTTAGTGAATTACGAGGTCGGGACAAAGTCCGCTTATTCCGATTTAAAGCTGGACCGTGTGCGCCGCGTTTTGAAGGAATTCGGGGATCCGCAGGACCGGTTGAAGATTATCCACGTGGCCGGTACCAAGGGGAAGGGATCGACCTGCGCTATCCTGTTTTCCGTTCTCAAGGCTGCCGGTTATACGGTGGGTCTATATACATCGCCTCATCTTATCGATGTCCGGGAAAGGATCAAGATCGGTTTTCTGAATGAAACCAGTGAAGCGCGGGAACGGCTTATAACCCGGGAAGAATTCTCCCTTTTAATCGAGGAACTTAAACCAGCGGTCGTCAGGGAGGGGCTTACGTATTTTGAAGTGCTTACTGTGGGCGCTTTTATCTTCTTTGCCCGGAAGAATGTCGAGTTCGCGGTAATCGAAACCGGGATGGGCGGACGTCTTGACGCGACCAGCGTGGCTCATCCGTTAATCAGCGGAATAACCAGTATCAGTCTGGATCATCAGCAGTTTCTGGGGAATGATCTTAAGCTTATTGCCGCTGAGAAGGGCGCGATTATAAAAGAGAACTCCGTGGCGGTTACGGCGGAGCAGGATCCTGAAGTCTGGCGGATATTGAATCAGATCAGCCGGGAAAAGAAGGTGCCGCTGTACGAGTTGGGTCGGGATTTTGTGTATGACGTTATCGGCCAGGATCTTTCCGGCAGTGTCTTTGATTTTAAGGGGATCTATACATCTTATGAGGGGCTGAAGTTAAGCCTGCCTGGACAGTACCAGATCGCAAACGCTACCCTGGCCTTGGGAATTCTGGAACTGCTGAATCAGTATGATACAATACTTCCTCCCATGGCGGTAAGACGCGGGCTGCAGAATATCTTTTGGCCGGGGCGGCTGCAGGTGGCCAGCCGGCATCCGCTTGTAATCCTTGACGGATGTCAGAACTTCGCGTCGGCCCAGGCACTGCAAAAATCCCTGGAGATGCTGGTGAGTCCGGCTCATTCTTTTCTGGTTCTCGGAGTCAGCCGCGATAAGGACGCCGAAGGTATTTGCCGGGTTCTCTGCCGGAATAAAGATCTGGTGATCCTGACCCGGGCGGATAATCAAAGGGCGATGGATCTGGAAAAGCTTGAAGCGAGCGCGCGGGATTATACCCGTTCGCTAATCAGAGCCGACGATGTGACTGAAGCCCTGCAACAGGCAATGGCCCGGGCTGGTGACGATGGCCTTGTTCTTGTCGCCGGAAGTTTATATCTTGTCGGTGACGCTCTGAAAGCCCTGCGGAAACTGTTGTGACCGTAATCAGAGGAAAACTTCCCACGGATACGATTGCCGCTATTTCCACTTGTCTGGGCGAAGGCGGGATATCGATTGTAAGAATGTCCGGGACAAAGGCGGTCCGGATCGCTGACAATATCTTTCTCGGCAACCGTCGTTTATCCGCTTCGGCCTCGCACCGGATCCATTACGGCCGGATTGTTGAGCGCGACGGACGTAAAGACAAAGGACGGATTC
>JAGYOO010000204.1 GCA_018399295.1 Candidatus Omnitrophota bacterium
CCGGAACGTGCAGGAAGAGATCAAGGGCCGCGGGCAGCAGGCCGGGCAGCAGCCGCAACGAGCGCGGGATGAGATCGAAACCGCTCTGCGCCAGATCCTGGGGCAGGGACAGGGGACCGCGCAACAGGTTGATAAGGAAGCCGTGGTGAATGTCCTTGAAAAAAGGGCCGGCATGAACCGGCAGCAAGCGTCCACCACTGCCGATCGCTGGGTTTCTTCTTATCAGCAGACGATTCCAAAGGTGCAGCAGGGCGTACAGCAGGCCGGGCAGCAGGCACAGAAGACCGCGGAACAAACAGCAGAAGCCATCGGTATGGCCGCGCTATGGTCATTCACCGGAATGCTGCTGACTCTGATCGCGGCAATCCTGGGTGGAGCTACGGGGACTATCGCCGGGTAAAGAACCGGTTTGCCCGAAAAACCGGATAGCCCCCTGTAAAGAATCTATCTCTTTACAAGGGGGAAGGGCCTTTAGGAATTTCTTACCGTAAAACCGGGTCCTCAGGCGCGGGTCAAGAATAGCCACCATTCCCTGGTCGGACTTTTTCCGAATAAGCCGGCCAAACCCCTGTCGCAGCATTATTACCGCCTGAGGGACCTGGTATTCGGCAAATGCGTTCTTTCCCGCGGCCGTATAAGCCTCCATCCTTGCCTCGGTAACCGGATCATCAGGCACAAGAAACGGAAGTTTTCCGATAATCACGCATTCCAGGGCTTTTCCCGGAATATCCACTCCCTGCCAGAAAGTGTTTGTCCCCAGAAGAACCGCCCGGTCACCTTTCCGAAACTCTTCCAGCAATCTAAACCGGGGCGCCTCGCCCTGCTTCAGGATCGTCATCTCCGGAAAGGCCTCTTCGAGTTTCGCGCCCATCATCCGCAGGGCCTGAAAACTGGTAAACAGAATAAAGGTCCGGCCGTTTGTGACTTTAAGGATCCGCTTTACGCAGGCCGTAACCGCCTGCTGATAGTTTTCCGGTTCGCGGACCGGATCAGGTATCTCTCCCGCGGAAGGCAGGTACAACAAAACATTTCGCTGAAAATCAAACGGCGAATCCAGCACAAGTTCATCCACCGGCTCTTTACCGAATCCCAGATTTTTCCTGATATAGGAAAAATCGCGGTTAACAGAGAGCGTAGCGGAGGTAAGGATCACCGGACAAACCAGGTCAAGCACCCGGGCTTTAAAAGCGGCAGAGACATTTACCGGGGCGGCGGATAAGGTAATCCTTTTCCCCCGGCTCCTGTCTTCGGATTCCAGCCAGTACACATAATCCGGCAGACCCATCTTCTGAATCGTTTCCAGTCCGGCCCGGAACTCCGCGACCCTGGACGCGTACCGTTTAAGCTCGACCTTATCTTCATCCTCCCCAACTTCTTTTCGCAACCGGAGCAAAGCCTTTTCCAAAGAGGACAGCGAATCTGACAGCTGCGGATCAGGCGAAAACGGACGGCGAATCCGGATCGGGCCACTGCCTGTGATCTGCCGGGCTAACCTATTAAAAAAGCGGGTAACCGCCTCGGCCGTGATTTTTGTTTTCGCCCTGACATCTTCTTTCAGACAAGCGGAAGCTCCTACCGTCCGGATAAAGCCATGGCGCCGGTCCGCTCCGGCCAATGTGTCCAGAAGATACTTAAGCTTAAAATTAGATATCTCCAGCCCCATATAGCCGGTAGCAACCTGTTCCAGAGTATGGGCTTCGTCAAATACTACGGCCTCAAATCGGGGCAGAACGCTGCCTCCGGAGGCAGCGTTAGCGAAAAATAAATGATGGTTAGTGACCAGGATCCGTGCGTTTCGTTCCCGCGTCTTCGCCCGCGCATAAAAACATTCTTTCCGAAACCCGCATCTTTTCCCCAGACAGAGTTCCCGGTCCCGGCAGACATTATCCCAGACCCGGGGACCAGGGCTGAATTCCAGTTCGGTTAACAGGCCGGTTGTAGTCCGGTCAGCCCATTTGGTTATGGCCTCAATCTCCCGTTTCGCACGGCCTTCAAATAATTCCGAAGAATGGTTATGCCGCAATCGTCTTAGACAGAGATAGTTGTTCCCACCCAGACAAAGCGCGTAGTTAAGTTTCAGATCCAGAAGACTGTTAAGACGGGGCAAATCACTGCGGATAAGCTGCTCTTGCAGGGTTTTAGTATAAGTGGAAATAACCGCTTTTCCATCGGTTTCCATTGCCCACTTCAGCAGAGGAAGCAGATAGGCCAGGCTTTTCCCCACCCCGGTCCCGGCTTCAACCAGGAGATGCCGGCGCTGAGAAAAGGCGTCAATCACCGCTTGGGCCATTTTCAACTGTTGGGGCCTGGATTCAAATCCTAAACAAAACTTATCGGCCAGGTCTTCTTTATCCGGACCGAACACCAGAGAAAATACGTTCAAATGACCTCTTTTTAAAACAGGCTTATTCAGGTTAAAATAAAAAGACGAGAAACCAGATGGTTTCCCGTCTTTAATTTAACAAACCTTGGGGGTTAAGGTCAAGCGTGCCGCAACCCCTTTATTCCTCCTGCCGATCCGCCTAACGCGGCAACTACGGCCGAAAGCACAAGCATAATAAACGACCAGAAGGCAGCTGTTCCCACAACCTGGGCCGTCTGCCCCCCTACCTCCTGCGCCTGACCGGCAAACTGCTGCATCCGCTGCTGCGCGTTCTCATAAGCTGAAATCCACCGGGTTACCAGGCGCTGCGCCTCCGGAGGATTCATGTTCAGCCGGGTTACCAGCAGGTCCACAACCTCCTGCTGATCGGCAGCGGTAGCTCCGTCCTGATCGAATAATCTCTGCACTGCCTGCCGGACCTCGCCCATTACCTGCTGGACATTGACGTCTTCTCCCTGCTGCCCTAATGTATCCTCTATCTCCTTCTGAATCTGATTAATGTTCGGAATCGCCCCCTCAGGAACAGCCTGCATCAGACTGGAAACTGCTCCGCTCATCATATTCAGACCTGATTGGACAACATTCAGCGCTCCACCGACGATCGCTCCGACGCCCGCGGTAAGAAGATAAACACTGATTAACGTAGCCACGCCCCAGGTAACAATACCATGCACCATTGCCGGTTGCTTCGTAGTTCCGGACAGGAATCCGCTTACCCAGGCCCCGATATACACGGCAATAAGACTGGTCAGCACCCACCAGATTGCCGAGCCGATACCCAAGCCGGCTAACGGTTGATTCTCACTGCCCGGATCAATGGTCCATAACCCGATAGAAAGCCCCAGCAGCCCTAAAGTCAGCTGCACTATTAAAATAACGATTACTCCGGCGAACACCGCTCCCCATGAAGTCCGGGTCCAGCAAACGTTATAGTCCTGACCAACATTTTCTTTAACCATGATGCTCTCCCTTCTTAAAAAAATTTAAAAGCGCATATTTACCAATCAACTCTATAAAAAAATCCGGATTGGAG
>JAGYOO010000205.1 GCA_018399295.1 Candidatus Omnitrophota bacterium
CTTCCAAAACTGAATATACCGCCGAAGCTGTATCTGTTGATGGAAAGATCATCACTGCCTCCGGCCCGGGAACCGCGTTTGAATTTGCTCTGGCGATTGCCGCGGCCCTGGCCGGACCGGAGAAGGCGCGTTCCGTGCGGCAAAAGGCCCTGGTCGATAAACCCCTTAACCAAGGATAAAAAAATGGAACATCAAAGGATGAATAAGCGAGTGGAAGTTCTTATCGACGTCGAACTTATCTCAGAAAAGGCGGGAGTTCCGGTTACGATAAAAAGCAAGACCCGGGATATCAGCGCCGGCGGAATGAAGGTTTATCTCACGATCAAGCTTCCGAAGAAGGAAGAGATGGCCGTGCAGCTGCTCCTGCCGAACAAGACAACCGTAACCGGCGAGGCCGTTGTCGTAGATTCTCCTCTGATCGGGGTTGTGGGGGATAAGGGGCAGGATTATTTATATGAAACCCGGTTCCAGTTCCAGAAGATGAGTGCCGAAGAAAAACAGAAGATAATTAAATATGTCCATTCAGCTGAAAACAAACCTCCAGCTTAAAAAATATTTTCAACCAAACACCAGGGAGAATGTTACCGCAAATGAATGTGCTTGAAGCCAAACTTAACTTTTCTTTTATCTGCGATTATGCCAGCGTCAGCCGGGAAGGAAAGCTCAGTATTATGGGGATTTTTGAGAATATAAATGCCCGGGTTTTTCCGGTCCACCACCCGCTGATGTACGTGGTGGCTAATGCCGCCGGACTTAACAGCGGGGATCGGTTTACCTGTGAACTTGTGCCGGAAGACGACCAGGGCCGCAAAATGGCTATTATTACCAGTGAAGTAAAA
This sequence comes from Candidatus Omnitrophota bacterium, assembly GCA_018399295.1. GTDB lineage: Bacteria > Omnitrophota > Gorgyraeia > B26-G9 > B26-G9 > M55B170. The sequence continues at coordinate 840 of JAGYOO010000205.1, forward strand.
GTCGATTCGCGCCGGCATTTTGGATTTATCGGTCAGTTTGTGAACGTGAAGTATGATCGCCCGGGACGTTATCTGATTAAGTTTTACGTGGACAACAAGGAGTTGGGAGTTCACGGATTTATTGTTCAGCCCGCGCCTGCAAAATAAGGCCGCCTATTAATGATGATCAGTCTGAAGATATGGCCCGGCGATTTCTCCGGTGCCCGCCCAAACCGTAAATTTTCCAGATGAAAACCGCTTTTTCCGATCTTACTCCGATGATGAGCCAGTATTTGCAGATAAAGCGGGAGAATCCGGACTCGATTCTTTTTTTTCGTCTGGGAGATTTTTATGAGATGTTTTTCGACGATGCTAAAATAGCTTCCGGAATTCTGGGGCTGACTCTGACTTCCCGGGAGGCGGGTAAGGGCAACCGGGTGCCGATGTGCGGTATCCCGTTTCATGCGGCGGAAAATTATATCGCCCGGCTTATCCGCGCCGGTCACAAAGTGGCAATCTGTGAACAGGTGGAAGATCCCCGGCAGGCCCGGGGGATTGTCCGCAGGGATATCGTTAAAATAATTACTCCCGGCACTCTTGCCGCCGGCACGGTCCTGAATACTCCGAATAATAATTTTCTCTTGAGTGTTTACGGCCGGAGTCCGGGGGATTATGGCCTGGCCTATGTTGATGTCTCCACCGGTGAATTCCGGGCAACGGAAATCGAGTCCTCGGAAAAGCTGATCTCCGAGATCGCTCGGTTGTCTCCGGCGGAAACGATTCTATCGGAAGATGTAAGACAGGAGCCGGGACTGTTGGAAAAGATCCGGCTGTCGGTAAATACCATGTTCACCCAGGTCGAAGAATGGAATTTTGAATTTTCTCTGAGTTACGAAACTCTGACCCGTCATTTCGTGACTAAAAATCTTTCCGGTTTCGGCTGTGAGAATATGAAGGCCGCGGTAGCGGCGGCCGGAGCGGCGTTGCGCTATCTGGAACAGACTCAGCGCTGCCCGCTTTCCCATATCACCCGGATTGCCGCGTATTCTCTTCATGGCCATATGATTCTTGACGGGACGGCCCAGCGGAATCTGGAGCTTACCCGTTCGCAGCGTAACGACTGGTCGCATACTCTTCTTTCCGAACTTGATCTGACTTGTTCTCCCATGGGCCGCCGACTTCTGGTCCGATGGATTCAACAACCTCTGCTGGAAGTGGAAGCGATCAATAAACGTCTTGACGCGGTGGAGGAGCTTCGGGGGGATCAGGTGTTGCGGCAGGATCTGGCCGCAACGCTGAAGGAGACCGGAGACATTGAGCGCCTGCTGGGCCGGATCAGCCTGGGGGTAGCTAACGCCCGCGACCTGTTTGCCCTGAATCAGTCGCTTAAACTTATCCCTCGCCTGAAGCAGGCGTTGCGTAAAACCTCGGTTGAGCGGCTTCGACAGACAGCGGAAAATCTTGACTGTCTGGAAGAGTTGACCGGCTTGATTGACCGGGCCATTCATCCGAACGCCCCGGTATCCGTGCGGGAAGGCGGGATGATCAATTCCGGATACCATTTGGAACTTGATGATCTGCGCCAAATAACCCGCGGCGCGAAAAGCTGGCTGGCGGATCTGCAGAAGAAAGAAATCGAACGGACCGGGATATCTTCGTTGAAAATCAAATATAACCGGGTCTTCGGTTATTATATCGAGGTGACCAAGGCGAATCTTGATCTGGTGCCCGGGGATTATATCCGGAAGCAGACCCTGGTGAATTCGGAACGGTTTATCACGCCGGAACTGAAAGAACAGGAAGAAAAGATTCTGAGCGCTGAAGAGAAGATAGTCACGCTGGAGTTCAGGCTGTTTCAGGAGGTTCGGGAACGGGTTCTTGGGAGGTTGACGGTGATTCAGGCGAATGCTGATCTTATCGCCCGAACTGATGTGTTCAACGCGTTGGCGGAAACCGCGGCCCGGAATAATTACTCCCGCCCGCAACTGCTTAAAGACAGGACGCTGCAGATAACCGAAGGCCGTCACCCGGTGGTGGAAAATCTTCTGGGCAAGAGTAAATTTATTCCGAATGACAATCAGCTGGACGACTCTGCCCACCAGGTTTTAATTATTACCGGACCGAATATGGCGGGGAAATCGACCTATATCCGGCAGGTCGCACTGATCGTGATTATGGCCCAGATGGGAAGTTTCGTTCCTGCCCGCCTTGCCCGGATCGGAGTGGTGGACCGCATTTTTACCCGCGTCGGCGCGGCTGATGATATTGCCGCGGGTATGAGTACGTTCATGATGGAGATGACTGAAACCGCGAATATCCTTAATAACATGACCTCTCGCAGTCTGGTGATCCTCGACGAGATCGGACGGGGTACCAGCACCTTTGACGGATTAAGCATCGCCTGGGCGGTGGCTGAATATCTTTCCCGGAGAGACGGCCCTTGCCCGCGCACCTTGTTTGCCACGCACTATCATGAGCTCGCGGAGCTGGAGAAGAATTTTCCCGGGATCAATAACTATAATTTCGCGGTGCGGGAATGGAATGATGACGTAGTTTTTCTCTATAAGCTTATCCCC
>JAGYOO010000206.1 GCA_018399295.1 Candidatus Omnitrophota bacterium
GCCGGGAGTGGGGACTGCTGCTGGAAGAGGTTGTGCGTGAGACACGAGACTACCTGCGTGGAAACGCGGCAGTTTCGCTGTATCGCGGGATATTGGAGACAGTGGAAAGACCCATGATCGAGATAGTGCTGGAGAGGACCGCGGGCAATAAGAAAAGGGCGGCCCGGATTCTGGGTATTAACCGAAACACTCTGCATGCCCGGATCAGCAAACTCGGCATTGATACTTCCCGGTTTAAAGACTAAACGGAAGAGAGGAAAAATCGCATGAATTACCAGCATCTGCCGCCGCGTCAGGGACTTTATGACTCGCGGTTTGAAAAAGACTCCTGCGGGGTCGGTTTTGTCTGTGACATTAAGGGCAGAAAGACTAATCAAACTGTGCGGGACGGCCTTGTCGTGCTTGAACGTTTGTCCCATCGGGGTGCCGTGGGCGCTGATCCGGATACCGGGGACGGGGCGGGAATTCTTATCCAGACCCCCCATGGTTTTTTCCGCAAGCTGGCCGATCGGGCGGGATTTGAATTGCCGGCTTATGGGAAATACGGAAGCGGGATGGTTTTTTTCCCTCAGATCGAAACCGAGCGCCGGTTCTGCCGCAAGGTGTTTGAACGGATAGTCCGCGAAGAAGGTCAGAAGTTGCTGGGCTGGCGGGATGTGCCGGTGGATAATTCTGTGATCGGCAGAGAGGCGCGTGATTCTGAACCGAAGATCGAACAGGTTTTTATCGGAATGGCTGAGGATATTTCTGATCCCCTTTATTTTGAAAGACGGCTCTATGTTATCCGGAAACGGGCGGAAAATGAGCTGCGCGGAGCGGGTCTGAGTCAAAACAGCTTCTTTTATATCACCAATCTTTCTTTTCGGACCTTTTCCTACAAAGGACTGCTGATGCCGGACCAGGTAGAGCGTTTCTTTGTCGACCTGAAGGACCCTGATATCCAAAGTGCCATTTGTCTGGTTCATTCCCGTTACAGTACTAATACCTTTCCCACCTGGGATCTGGCTCAGCCGTTCCGGTTTCTCGCGCACAACGGAGAAATCAATACTTTGCAGGGAAATATTAACTGGATGCGGGCGCGGGAGGGCCAGCTTCAAAGTCCGGTGTTCGGTCGGGATATCGGCAATATCAAGCCGGTGATCGTGCCCAAAGGCAGTGATTCAGCCGCCATCGACAATGTCTTTGAGCTACTGATGCTGTCCGGCCGTTCGTTACCCCACACCGTGGCCATGCTGATTCCCGCGGCCTGGGAAAATCATCCGTTAATGGATAAAAAGCTCAAGGATTTTTATCGGTATCACGCCTGTTTCATGGAGCCCTGGGACGGCCCGGCCGCGATCGCCGTAACTGATGGTTCCCGGATCAGCGCGGTTCTCGACCGGAACGGTCTGCGCCCGGCCCGCTATATTATAACCTCGGATGAGCGGGTGGTGATGGCCTCAGAGGTCGGGGTTCTTGACTTTGACCCGAAAGATATCCGGGTCTCCGGGCGGCTTGAGCCGGGAAAGATGTTCTACGTGGATACTGAAGAAGGACGGATCATTCACGATGAGGAGGTCAAGGAGCGCCTGGCTGAAGAGCATCCGTACGCGACCTGGGTTAGAAAGTTTCTGCTGCCGCTGTCCCAGCTGCCGGAAAAGCCGCCGGCACCGGCAGAACGGTCGGAGCTTGATTTCCGGTTGCGGGCATTCGGATTCACCCGGGAAGACCTGAAGGTAATCCTGAAGCCGATGGCTGAGTCCGCACAGGAACCGACGTATTCGATGGGGAACGACACCGCGCACGCCGTATTGGCAAACCGTCCGCATCTTCTTTACGATTATTTCAAGCAGCTGTTCGCGCAGGTGACTAATCCGGCCATTGATCCGATCCGGGAAGAGATTGTCATGAGTCTGACGGGATTCATCGGGCCGGAAAAGGATCTGCTTGAACCTTCTCCCCCACATTGCCGGAAACTTAAGGTTGATTCACCGGTATTGACGAATGAAGAGTTGAGCCGGATCAAAGGGATAGAGGAAAACGATTTTCAGTCAAGGGTAATATCTCTTTTGTTTTCCCTGGAAGATTCCGAGGGGTTCGCGGACGCTCTTGACCGGATCTGTCGGGAGGCGGTGGAAGCGATTAACCAGGGCTATACCTTTATAATCTTAAGCGATCGGGGCGTGGATCGGGAAAAGGCCGCTTTGCCGGCGCTGCTGGCGCTGGGAGCGGTACATCATCATCTGATCCGCAATGCCTTGCGGACGCAGATCGGCATTATTGTGGAAAGCGCGGAACCGCGCGAGGTGCATCACTTTGCCGTTTTGTTCGGTTATGGTGCCGACTGTGTTAATCCCTATCTGGTTTTTGAACTGCTGGAAACCATGGCATCTGAAAAAACGATCGAATTCGACGCGATCACGGCTAAAAGCAATTACATTCAGGCCGTAAATAAAGGATTGCTGAAAATAATATCCAAGATGGGGATATCCACGATCCGCAGTTATCGCGGGGCGCAGATCTTTGAGGCCCTGGGGGTTCATCCGGAGGTGATCGAGCGTTGTTTCAGTGGCACTGTCTCTCGGATTGGCGGCGCGGACCTGGATGTTATCCGCGAAGAGACCCTTATCCGACATTCTCAGGCAAGGAAGGAGACTGTCGCGAAGAATCCGGTTCTGCCCGGCGGCGGGACGTATCAGTGGAGAAAAGACGGGGACTTTCATCTCTGGAATCCGGAGACTATTTCTTTGCTTCAGGACGCTACGCGGCGGAACGATTTTAAAAAATACCGTGAATTCGCCGCGCGGATTAATGATCAGGCGCCAAATCCGGTAACCCTGCGCAGTCTGCTTAAATTCAAATCCGTTGAGCCGGTTCCTTTGGAACAGGTAGAGCCGAAAGAAGAGATATTTAAACGCTTTGTTACCGGGGCAATGAGTTTTGGTTCGATCAGCAAGGAGGCGCATGAGACCTTGGCGATCGCCATGAACCGGCTGGGGGGACGTTCGAATACCGGAGAGGGAGGGGAAGACCCGGCCCGGTTTATCCCTCTGCCCAACGGTGATTCCCGCCGCAGCGCGATAAAACAGATCGCCTCGGGGCGGTTCGGAGTGACCACAAACTATCTGATCAACGCGGATGAGATCCAGATAAAGATCGCCCAGGGAGCCAAGCCCGGCGAAGGCGGACAACTTCCGGGTCACAAGGTGAACGTAACCATCGCGTCCACTCGATATGCTACTCCCGGAGTGACTCTGATCTCGCCGCCGCCGCATCATGATATCTATTCGATCGAAGATCTGGCGCAGCTGATCTTTGATCTTAAAAACACTAATCCCCGGGCCAGGATCAGCGTGAAACTGGTCTCCGAGGCCGGGGTGGGTAC
>JAGYOO010000207.1 GCA_018399295.1 Candidatus Omnitrophota bacterium
ATCCCGCGGCGATTTCACAGGTGGCCATTCCCACATAAACCCGCTTTGTCGACAAAAAACCTTTCCCGATGATCTTACTTATCGCCTGCGACCGCTTCTTTTTGATTATCTGCAATGGACTAAGCATTTTCCCCTCCTCGGCCTCATATAGTTATGATAAACGAATTTCCCTGTTCCCGCGGCTCGATCCGGATCTCTCCCGAGTGCGCCTCCATTATCCGGCGCACGATATACAATCCAAGCCCGGTCCCTTTTTCCCGCCGGGTCTCCGGACACTCCAGCCGGGTGAACTTTTCGAACAGCTTTCGCGTCTCTGCTCCGGTGAGAGGACGGCCCTCGTTATACACCTCGATCTCCTGCCGGCCTTCCCGTTCCTGAATATCAATCCTGATGATTCCCTCCGGCAGGCCGTACTTTACGGCATTACCCACCAGATTATTCAACACGATCTGGAGAAGGTCCCGATCCGCGTTTATCCGCGCATCCCCGGACACCGAATTTTCCAGACGCATATTCTTTTCATTCATTATCTTGCTGAAAGAATCAATCACATCGTTCAGCACATCATCCCGCAACCGAATTTCCTGCCGGGTCACCGCAAGTTCTCCTTTTTCCAGCCGGCTCAGATTGAGAAAATTTTTAACCGTAGCCTCCAGATAATCCAGGTTTCGGGCCACTGAATCCAGCGCCTTGCGCTGCTTGAAATTTATCATCCCCAGAAACCCGTCCCGCACCGAATAGGCGTTCAGGATCGTCGAGGCCAGAATCCCTTTTAACTCATGCGAGACAAAGCTTACCAGATCCAGATAACTCTTGTTCAGACCTTCCAGTTTTTGGTTCGAGACCTCCAGGCTTTTCTGACGTTCATCAAGTTTCTCGGCCATCCTATTAAAAGCCCGGGCCATCCGGTTCAACTCCTTAACCGAACTATCATTTTTTATTCGGTGATGCAACGCCCCCTGAGAAATCCTGACCGTGCCCTGGGTAAGATTAATCACCGGCCGATAAATCGACGCGCTCAACAATAACGACAGCCCGCCGGCCAGAAAGCCGGCCAGAACCAGCACCCCGATAAACGCCAGCAGAATATTCCACCTCATATCCAGAAACGGCTGTTCCAGCAGTCCCACGTACAGCATGCCGATGATCTTTCCATCAATGTCCATAATCGGTTCATAAGCGGTAAGATACCACTCGGCAACAACAAAGGCGCGGTCCACCCACATCTGACGATGTTTCACTACCGCGTTATACACCTCACTCGAGACCCGGGTGCCAACCGCCCGATTACTGGAGGTATCCAGCACATTGGTAGTAATCCGGACATCATCCTGAAAGATGGTCACCGTTCCGGTAGGACGATTATTATACGACTGGTTTTCAAACACCAGATCCCGCATCCTGTCCACCAAAGTATAATGCCGATTGATAATCTTCCCGGCATAGATCACCTTCTCTACCTTGCCGTCGCGGATCTCCAGCGGCTTAGCAAACTCAATAGCCATGGCATCCAGAAGGATCTTTTTATCTGAAGGTCGGGCCCGGGGAGTATCCAGGATCGGTGTCTGTACCCGCTCCTTTAACTTTGGCCCCAGAAGTTCCAGCTCTTCTTCTTTAATGATGCGGATGCCGCCCAGTCCGATTCCGAAAAAAGCACGGCGGACGATTTCACTGGGGTTAGATTCCCGGTCCTTCCGTTCCACGATCCGGATATAATCCAGTCCCACCTTCTGCTTAAATCCTTCCGGATCGGAATAGTCGTCAACAAGATTAAACGCCTGTTCAATAAGGAATATCTCACCATAAAAATAAGCGTGCGCCGCTTCCAGCCCCCGCCGCACCTCGGCCTGGGTCCGGTCGATAATATCCTTATTTATCACATGATAACCAAGCAGGGCCGTAAACAGTCCCACCACGGCGATCACGCTGAAAAAGGCGACAATAATCCTGGTTCTAAGTGTTCTGACTTTCATTATCTTCGAAATTTTTATCCGCTATTCTCGTAAAATAGATCACGTTTTCCAGCTCAGCCACCAGGTTTACGGAATTTATGATACAGGAAGAGGACGATCGCAGGCGGATCGGAGCAAAATTAAGCACCCCCCGGATCCCGGAATTGACCATAATCTCCAACACCTGCTGCGCGGCAAAATCCGGCACCGCGATAATTCCGATCTCAATCCCGTTGGAACGAATGTACCCCCCCATCTTTTCCAGGGATAACACCGATACTCCGGGTCGTTCCCGGAACTTCGAAGGATCGATCTCAAACCCGGCCCGAATCTTGATTCCCTCTTTCTCAAACCCGTTATACTGCAGCAAAGCCGCGCCGATGTTCCCCACTCCGGCGATCACCGCTTCCTGGACCCGGTCTTTTCCCAGGATCCGATTAAGTTCCTCCAAGAGCTCATCTACCCGGTAACCACCCCGTTTATTCCCGGTAAGCCCGAAAATCGAAAAATCCTTCCGAACCTGGGCAGAATTTACTCCGGCAGCATCAGCAAGGTTATCCGAAAAAACCTTCACAAACCCCAGGTTCTTCAGTCGGACCAGAGCATTTTTATAACGGGATAATCTGATAATACAGCGTCTATTTACAGTCATTGTTTTGTATTTTTTTTCACAATAAACATTAAGATATTACCACATCTCCCAAGCATGTCAAGCCGTTTTGTAACTTTTTTCACAAAAAAAATACTTAAAACTGTAAAGGGTTTATATTACATGGTTAATGGATCAAAAAGAGTCAGGGAAGATGGCTCAATCTAAAGAGAATAAGGGAAAAGGGGCTAATTAGAGGGGGAGGAGAGTCAGGAGTTTACTGGATTTTTGGTTTTAGTTCTGATTAGGACTCTAAATCTAACCTGTTGTTTTAATTTAGGAATCTCAGGTAAGCAGGGGGCTTTGCCCGCCCCCTTTCACCCCCAGGCCCTACTTTCTTGTGTAAGAAAGTAGGCAAAGAACCTGCCCCTGCTGGAAATCGCACTGCTTTTTCTAATGATTTAGTCTCCCGACCTCCCTCACTACGTTCGGTCGGTGACCAACTCGTCATCCTGCCGACGGTCACTCCGCCATCCTGGCTCCGTCGGTCGTCTAAATCAAAGAAAATCAGCGAATGATTTCGCTATGGGCTCCTATCGAATCCCGCCCACCACCCCTGTTGTGTTTGGTTGTATTAATGAGATTATTTTTACTTCCCTGAAGTGGCCCAAGATCAAGGAGGGTGGGTGGGTTTACGCTTCCCTGGGGAGCCTGACTATTTATACATCTTATACATCTTATACATCCCGTGGCGCCTTAGGAAGCGCAGGAGCAATCCTACGGTTTGGTTTTTCCGTGAAGTGCTCACCTGAGATCC
>JAGYOO010000208.1 GCA_018399295.1 Candidatus Omnitrophota bacterium
TAAAGCTTTGAATCCCGTTAGATTGATTCCACAACAGCTTTGTTCGTGAAACCCCGCCTGTTTACTGCGTTGCCAGATTAGTCGATCCATCAAGCTGGATCGCGTAACTGATCGTGGTATCAAAATAATCCGGGTCTGCCGGGTCAACCAGATTTATATATTGGTTCACCGACGAGATGTACATCTTAACATAATTGCCCTCCCCGGTGAGGATGACAAAAACCTCGCCGCCGTCCGCGTTCCCGCCTCCCTCATCGGAAAAATCATCCGGAACCGTATCCAGGGCGTTAAACGCCGCCAGCCCGGACCCGCGCCGATCGATCTGCGCCGTCCCCGAGGGAAAGAAAGTATTACCGCCGAAAAAGATATCACCGGACATCCCCTCCCCGGTCGCGCCGGTTTCAAAATCGATGTATTCCTGCCGGGTCATTCCCGGAGAGGAAGTAAACGTTGCAGTCTTAACCATCAGCAGCGCGGATGACGGAGATGTTACACCTCCGGCGTCCTCGATCTCTCCGGCCCCGGGCTGAGTCGGAGTGCGGTCATCCCGGGCAATCCGGATCAGGTCCACGACCGCCGGGCTTTTCCCCGAGGCCTGGGCGATCTCCGGCGACAAGGTCGCGTAAATAAGATCTCCCCGCAAATTTCTGATCCTCATCTTTCCTCCCTCCAAAACAAACATAAACGTCGTCCGGCCGCTGGTAAGCTGTTCCTGGCCGGTCTGGCGCGGGCTCTGCTTCTTATCCCACTTAGTCTCCGCCACGAACATGTTGCCGCGTTGGGCAATCCGGTTAATGTAAATCGCAAGCCGGATATCAGTAAACATATCGAAATCAAACCGCACGCCTTCTTCCAAAATCGTCTTATTCCCCAGATAATCACGCGAGACATGATCCATAAAGGCAAAGACATCCGTGGCCTCATAAGCATCCGCGACCTGTTTCAAGGTCTGCGCAACCAGCTGTTCAACAGCCACATCCTGATAGATAATCGCGTCAACCCCGGGAAAGACCTTCAGCCAGGCCTCTCTGTCATCAATTGTTTTGATGCGCAGCACCAACTCATACCTTTTATTCGGCAGAGGATCGATACTGAAGTTAAGGTCGCGCGCGACCGGCAGTTCCCGCCAGGTCCGGCCGTTATCTTCTGAAAGCAGAATAGCCCGGGCCTTATCAATCGTAAACAACCGGCCGGAAACATTTATCTTTCCGCCGGCAAGATCTCCCTTCGTCATAATCACTTCGCCCCGGACAGTTTGCATCGACCGGGAATTTAACCGGGAGTTCTCCATCGAATAGCCGTAAAAGCCCGCCAGCTGATACGGATCCATGGCGTTTACCGTCTTCTCGCCTTCAGCCTCCATTTTCCGGCGCGCTCCTTCCTGATACCGTCGCGCCTCTTCCTGAGCTTCCCTCTCATTCAACTCCTGCTGAAATAACTTATATTCCTCATCAATCTTCATGATCCGGTTGGCGAGCTTTTCGTAGATCTTCCCAGGCTCGTGATCCAGTTCGCCGGAATCAAGCGCGGACCTGGCCGCCTCACTCAACACATAAAAGCGCGGTTTAACATCCTTTTTCCCGGTCTTCTCTTTATATTCCTCAACGCTCATCCCATAAAGGCTGGCCTGTTTTTCCTCATGTTCCTTATCTACCACTGTCGACACGCTATGCAGCAGCCCCGGGACCAGTTCTCCGATCTGTTCCATAATCCCCCGATAGCCATCGCTTTTGCCGCTGACCCGGGAAGCCAGCTGAAAGGCTTCTTCCAGATCCCGCTTATAAAGCGGCAGATCATATCCCGGCGCGATAAAATTTTCGCCTTCAGCCGCGGATATATCTCTCAAATTCATGATCTCTTCCCATTTAGCAACATGCGTTGGCGCGTTTTTCCGGGCAAAGGAAACTGCCTTCATCCGGGTCCAGGCCTCGCGTACCGGTTTCCCGAACTGCGCCAGTTCAGCGCGGGTCGCGTAATGGGGAAAAGGCTCCGCGATCCTGACAATGCCGTCCCGGCCCCTCTGCGGCAGCACGATCTCATAATCCTCCGCGCCTCTTTGAATAAGCCCTTCTTCTTCCAGACCGGAGAAATACCCGCTGATGATCCTGACGTTCTCCAGGACTGAATCAGCATCCATAGTCCGGTTAAGTTCATCGCGCGACGCTTTTTTCGCGGCGCGTTCCAGTTTCGGCACAACCTTCTTAATCGTCCGGGCATACTGAATCGCCGCTTCGATCTCCTTCCTGAGCGCGGCCGGATCAAAATCAGGGTCCACTAAAACCCGCGCCTGGACTACCTCATCTTCCGGCACAAGTCCAAGCTTCGTGTATTCCTGCTCTGCCTTTTCCCAGGCCTCGGCCTTAGTCGTGATGTCCTGGGCGGTCGACAAAAGGTGTTCGGCTAAATAAAGCTCTTTCCCCTCCGGGGCCATCCCGGAAAGAAAACTCACCATATCCGCAGCCTTAACTGCCCCGGTTGATTTCGGCGCCTTCATATATGTGTACGATCCCTCGGCTACCTGCGCCAGGGCATCTTCCATCAGCCAGTAGTTACCTTCTAACGGCAGCGGAGCCGGGAGCTCCTCCAAGATTGCCCGGCACTCTGCTTCATACTGATTTACCTTCTGGCGCAGTGAATTCGCAAGCCCCTTAAAAGCTGAAAGCGTCTCCGTCATCGCACTCAACGCGTCCTTATGTTCTATTTCATAGACAGCCTTGGTCCGTTCAAGAACATCGGTGGCAATTGCCGCCGCCAGACCAATCGCCGTTGTCTCGATATAATATTCCTTATTGATATCTTCATACTGTTCCCGCGCCCATTTCTGGTGTTTCACGCGAATCGAATTGGATTTTTCCTGCAATTCGCAAAACTCTTCATGGTGCGGCCAGGCCGGATCGAGAAATTCATCCAGATTAGGCAGACTGTTTATCTGATCCGTGATCCGCTGCAGTTCCGCGTCGACTTTTTCCCCTTTTGCCCGCACCATCTTATGCGTCGCGTGATATTCTTCGATAACTGAAGCCACAGGCGACGGCGGTGTTTTCACGCGGTCGTTGATCTTCTCTGAGATCACGGCAAAATGCCTGCGCATCTCACTTCTGACATCTTCCTTCCAGAAAGCAATAATCGCGTGAGCTCCGCCAAAATCCCCGATATTCAATTGTTCAAGTACTGCCTGCGGAAGGTACTGCGGATCAGCCTGTATCTTTACTATTTCACTCTCTCCGGCTGAATTTGAAACCTCAACCTCTTTTTCAATCGTCAGCCAGTCAAAATCTTCGAAAAAATCTTCAAAATATTCTTTAACGTTCTCTTTCATTATGATTTCCTCCTTTTA
>JAGYOO010000209.1 GCA_018399295.1 Candidatus Omnitrophota bacterium
CAACAGCCGATAATCCCAGCCTTGGAACTATGCGTATGCACGGCTTCAATATTATGTTTACGGATAAACAGAAAAATTTGAACAAAGGCCAGAAGATCCAACAGAAGATTGATTTCCCGCTTCAGGGCGGGAAGAAAATACGTCCTAACGCCCGTTATCCTTTCGGCCTGTTCAGTCAAAAGGCCCTGGGGGGAGCTTATGAAGTACCTTTTAAACCGGACCGCGTCTAACTCCGCGACGGTTGATAGCGCTATTTTCTGCGCGCCTCCCAGTTCAAGGTTAGTAATAATATACAGTAATCTGATTCTGCTCAATATTCCGCTTGTGTTTGTCGGGGAACTTATTATATCATATGAATGTTGAAACAAAAAGGACTTTACCCTGCGAAAGGGTGGTATCAGGATGATAAGCTGGTCAAAGATCGTTTTCGGATTCTTCCTGGCGCTGATTTTCACGCGCCCCTACGTAAGCTCCTGGCTTTGGCCGCGTCTGGAGTATGATTATTCCCTGCTTCTTACCGCAACGGCCGGACTGCTGGCCTGGCTGAACAAACCGCGTCTCCGCTTCCCGGCATTTTCCTATTCATTTTTCTTTGTCTTGTTTCTCGCGGTTTTTCTCGTTTCCGGGCTCACAAGTCACTGCCCGGAAAATACCTGGGCCCTGCTGCCCCGATTTACAGCCGCGTTTCTGGTTTTTTTAGCGGTTTCCGGGCTCACAGCCCCGCGGCGGCGGATCCTTGTCGCCGGAATGGTCCTGGTCGCGGCCATGGTCAGCCTGCACAGCCTGCTCTGGCTGCATCTTGGCGCTCCAGCCGTGCTTGAACAGTTAAAGCCGGCCATTGTCAATGATCCAAACACACTGGACTGGCTTTCCCGCAACCGGGCCGCGTTCCCGTTCATTTTACCAGCCGCACTCGGAGGATACCTGATCTTGCTTCTTCCCCTGTCGCTGGCATTATTTAAGGAATACTACCGTGATCTTGACCTGCGGTTTTTCAAACGGCCGCTGACCAATTCCCTGCTGCTGGTTCCGGTGGTCCTTATCAGCGCGGCCCTTTTCGCGACAAAATCTCTGGGCGCCTTTTTCGCCTTAACCCTGGCGGTTGCCGTGTACGGACGGATTAAACGCCAGCGCCTTGTCTTATTTATCGCCATGCTTGGAATCCTCATCTGCGCCCTGCTGATCCAGCGCAGCCTGAGCTTCGGCTACTGGCAAAACCCGGTTTTCTCACTGGGACAGCGTCAACTATACTGGATAAATACCCTGACGGTCATCCGCTTCGCTCCCTGGACCGGGGTCGGGCCGGGTAACCTTCCGTTTGTCGGCAGTTTTTTTTCGCATAACTCCTTTCTTCAGGTCTGGGCCGAAATGGGCATTTTCGGGTTTGCCTGTCTGCTGGCTTTTGGTTTTTTCAGCCTGCGCGACTCGTTTACGCGGGCAAAGACCGGCCCTGTCCTGCAAGGCGCCTGCGGAGCCGGAATCCTGGCCTTCCTTATGCACAACCTGCTTGATTTCACCTTTTTTTTACCGGAAGTCGGGCTGCACTGGTGGATACTTCTTGGCCTGGCGGCAGGCCTGGCACGAGAAAGGAACTTGTTGAATTCACTGGCAAAATAAGCTATAATTATTATAGATAAATATACTTGTGTTTTTTATAAAAGTCTTAACTAACCAGGGGGGATTGTGACTATGCGGCAAAAGGGTTTTACCCTTACCGAATTGATGATGGTTGTGGTTATTATCGGCATTTTGGCGACTCTGTCCATACCTAATTATCTTAGCAGCATGGAACGGTCCCGCGTCGCGAAGGCCGTTAACGCTCTGGAGCTGTTACAGCGCGAACACATCCGGTATTACAACGAGATGGGCGGCTACGCGCCAACCATCAACACCCTGTGCATCCGCCTCGGCCTTGACCTCTCCAATGACCCCCATTGGGCCTACGCCATGGGCGCAGGTCCGGATTACTATCTAAGCGCGTCCCGAAAAGACTCTGCCGGTGTTGTAGATCCGTTAAATACCATCCGCGTAAACTTTGAGGGTGACTGGGATACCTCCGCCCTCACCAGCCCGAAACCGTTTTAAAAGGAGAACCGCATGAAAAATAATCGGGGATTCAGTCTTCTGGAGCTGATGATCGCAGTGGCGATTGTCGGGATTATGGTATCCGTGGCAGTTCCCACTTATCGCAACCACGTGGAAAAGGGCCGGGTAACCAAGGCCTGCTCTAACCTCAAAACACTGCGCAACGCGCAAATAGAATATTTTTATGAAAACAGTGGCTATTACCCCTCCCTGGACGCGACTTTTTGCGCGCGGATCGGGGTCAGTCAATCTGTTTTCAGTGGAGATTTTACTTACGACGTCGACAGTTTTGGGAATTGCTATGCCACGCGGGTTGGTGGACAGTATAACGGCTCGGTTATAACTCTGAGCGAAGATGGAAGATGGAGCGCTCCCGCTTTTCCTTCTGAAGTCTGGCCATCTGATCTAAACTAAGCCCGACCTTACGAACCGAGCGGATTAACAGCAAAGAGAGTCACGCGTGAAAAAAAACAGAGGGTTCACTTTTATAGAGATGATGATCGCGATCGTAATCATGGGGCTTATGGCCGCCACGGTCGTACCCGCCTACCGGAATAAGGTGGAAAAGGCCCGGGTAACCAAGGCCTGCGCCAATCTGATAACTTTGCGCAAGGGGCAGGCAAACTATTTCATCAAAAACAACTCCTTTTACTCCGGGGGAGTAGATGCCACTTTTTGCGACCTGATCGGTCTCAGCCCCATTGTTTTCAGCGGAGATTTTATCTACAATACCGACAGCTCTGGAAACTGTACTGCCACGCGGATGGGCGGACAAAACAGTGGCCTGACAATTACTCTATACGAGGACGGCCATTGGAACGCCGGGGGGTTCCCCCCGGATGTCTGGCCTTCAGATCTTCACTGATATCCCATCATTCGCGCTCCGACGCCATCTGGTCTTGTTTTTTTGCCCGTGTTGGCATATAATCTCACTTGCCTGCGGGCAATTCTTTTTTATTGATTCTATTCTCAGAATATCTTACCCGGCTGAAAGCCGCATGTTTTGGAGGTTTTTTTATTTATGCTTAATCTTATCCGCAGCAAGATTTTCGGTTCACATAATGAAAAGGAGCTGAAACGGCTCCAGCCCCTAGTCGACCGGATTAACGCGCTTGAATCTGAGCTCCGTGGCCTAAGCGATACGGCGTTACGGGCAAAGACCAGCGAGTTCCGCGCCCGCATAAAAGACGCCGTGGGCCAGGATCCCAACGCCGAAAAAGACGAATCCTGCCGCAAAGAGC
>JAGYOO010000021.1 GCA_018399295.1 Candidatus Omnitrophota bacterium
CGGATCATTTTTTACCCTCAACAATAATGATACTGTTTTCAGTCTGGGAAACGGCGGCAGTTCTTTTGGTTTTTCGAGAAAATTTTCCGATTATCTGCAACTGGGAACGAACACCATCACCTATCGGATCGGCCCTGATAACGCATCTAATCTGGATGATTATTCTGTCAACCAATTCGATCTGACGTATAATTCGGCAGTTTCTGATGGTGGAGTACCTGTTCCGGAGCCTGCGACGATGATGTTGTTTGGGCTTGGATTTGCCGGGATTGTCGCAAGAAGAAAAAAATAAGATTTAAAAATTTGTCAAATATACTTAGGAGGAGCGTAGCGATACGCTCCTCTTTTTATTAGAGCAGTCGAAAACAGGGCAGTAGAAAAGATGGTTGGAGATTACGGTCTGATGTCCGATGTTCTATTGTTCGCTTCCTTTGGAAGTGGATGTACGCAGCGAAGCGACACGACGCTCGATTCATTCCTTCCCCTAACCCTTTTCCACAAAAACCTTGCAACATTCACCTTTTACGAGATAGAATAAAAGTTGCTTGATCTAACAGCCACGGAATGTCTTCTCGTGGCTGTTTTTATTTATACATGACATAGAGGCAGCCTCGCGTTTTCATGTTTTAGTTTCTGCGTTTATGCATTAAATCAGGTTAAAAACCGCAAAAAAAATGATTTATCCCCGGACAAATCAGCAGAACCTGCTTAAGTTACAACATAAGAATCTTGTTAAAACTGATGATCCAGTATCAAAAGAAACGAGGATGATTTGGTGAAAAAGCAGATCGTTAAGTTTATCAGTTTTATTATTTTTCTGAGTGTTTTTTTAAATTTTAATATATCAAATTTATACGCGAATGATTCTGACAGGATAATTTCTCAAATGATCGAATCTGGTTATAATCAGGCGCAGGCTGACCGGCTTTTGGCTAATTGGTCGACCGCTAAGCACGGTATGGTCAAATATGCCAGGATTAATCAGGGAAATAAAGATAAACTTGGGGTGCTTGCTCAGATCTGCCAAAATCGTTTTAAAGCCCGCGAAGATGCGGTTATGGGCGCAGTTAAGGATGCCATGAAAGCCGGATATTCAAAACCGATCGATGCTTTGGTCCCGACCGGCAGCTGGAAAAAGGCCTTGTCTATTGATCCGAATAAAAGCACTCAAAGCGCTTTTGATTATGTAATGGAAGGTTCTGTTGCTGATATTGATGAGACCCTGTTCGGTAAGGTGGATGCTGTAGAATATGTGACTGAGCAGGCCAGTTTCCGCTATGCTCAAAGAGCTCTTGGTAAAAAAATCGGAAAAAATACTGAAGGATATCAGGCGGTAAACAAGCTGATGACAGACGCGGAGGTGACATTTTTTCCGCGTGATCCCAAGGGAAGATATTCTCCCGAATTTGAAGATAAGTTTCCCAGCATAGTCCTTGAATCATACCGCGGCCCGGAAGGGCAGAGGAATCTTGATGTAGGATATCTGGTAAACAAGCAAAAAGGCCTTGCTGATATCATTCATTATGATGCCAGGGGAAATATTATTCGAGTGGTTGAAAACCAGCCGGCTGAATCGGTTCTCGAAAACCTTAATGATACTCGTTACACTACTCTCCAGAGAATTTCCAAAGCCAAACAGGATTATTCTCACAAATATGTCGATCAGGTGCTTAAAAAAGGCCTTACAGGTGATGACCGGATCGAGTGGGCCGCCAAGATGCTGGAACGGATGTACGGCGATGAAGCAGCGATTACCGGCAGAAGTTTAAAAGGCAATCAGCTGTTTGAGGACGCGCAAAATGTCAAAAAAATAATGCGCACAATAAAAGACCCGGCGGCCAGAGCGGCAGCAATAAAAAAAGATCTGCATTGCAATTCCCTGGATGATTTTGTGAAAGCTGCTGAAAAAGAAATGAAATGGATGGATTTTCAAAACCGCCAAAGAGCAGCCTGGATGCTGGATGATGATATCGGCAGAGCGGCCAAAGGGGCAAGATTAGGAACTTTGTTAAAAGGTCTGTCATTATTATCTGACGGAGCGACGATTGCTGATGCCTATTTACGATCACACGAAGGGGATCGGCTTAATGCTGTTTCCCGGGCGCTTGTTGTCAGCCTGGCGGCAGATATCGCCGGCACTACTGTGGGAAAAGTTGTGGGCACCCAGGTCGGAACAGGTGTGGCCGCAGTTGTCGGAAGGGGGGCCGGTGTTGTTGCCGGAGGTGCTGCCGGAATAACATCAGGTGCGATTGCCGGAGCAATTGCCGCATATGTGGTAGACGGCACCTGGCAGTGGACAGAAGCAGGCGTAAATAATATGCTCCGCGGCTATAAAGGTAATGATGCGGTTAAAAAGATATTTCTCAGTGATGATCAGATGGTCTCAAAGTTTTTGAAGATGACTCCGGATGAGATTAAAAAAAAGATAAATTATGAGTGGGGAGCACATTATCAATTTGGCGGGGCCTATGTGGGTAATTTGTCAGGGGACCACAAAGACATAAAGCAGTATATGCTGGAAAAAGCAATAGAGCATCAATTCCTGCTTAAAAAAGGTAAATTGGAAGCCCAGATATACGGAAATATCCTCAGGCAGGAGCTGGAAAAACTGGTACAGAAAATGGAATCCGGGAAACTCACGCCGGATGAACTCTCTAAGATCCGGGCCCGATTCGGCAGGAACACCTCGGCAATGGTAAATGACAAACTGCAGAATGATCCTAAATATGAAAGTTATAAGAAGTTGCTCAATAAAGTAAATGACGCGGGAGGAAAGCCCGGCTTATGGGACAGACTGAAAAGTACTTTTGATTTTCGCTCTAAGCCGGAAGTAGAAAAGGATGTGAATGCAAGATTTGACCGGATCATTGAGATCTATGATTCGCTTGACGGGCAATTGACTGATTATTGGAGCCGGGTGTCAGCTTTTTATGCTGTTTTAAATCAGGAAGGGGCTATTGATGCTCAAGCGCTGACCGGGGCATTTAATGATACCAGCATCAATCTTACGGAGTTAAAAAGAGAACTGGGGTCAATGCGGACAAATGTCGATCTCTTTCTGGCTGATCTTCTGAAAACATTCGGTGAGCTTGATGATTCCTCACAATTTAATTACAAAAAAGGCGAGGCAAGCGTGTTGCTTACGGCGATGATCGAAAGGGTAAATGCCGCGATTGCCAGGTTCTCTGAGCTTGAACATATAATGAAGATCAAACAAAAAGCCGATCGGATGAATGAGGAAGCAGAAAAGGAGCTCAAGAGAAAAGAAGAGTCAAAAGATGATGAAGTTCCCGGTTTTGTGAAGAAAAGTAAAGTTAAAAAGAAAGTTGACCCGCCGGCATTTGTTAAGAAGAGTAAGGCAAAGCCGAAAAAGGAACCTTTGCCGGAGAAGAAAATAACTAAAGAAAGTTCTGATGCCGACGATAAAAGCATTGTTCAGGGAAAACTTCCTGAGCGTTTTTATGAAAGAAGTTCTTTTTCGGTTTACTGCTCCAGTTTTAATGTGTATCAATATGGTAAACTTGATTCCTGGAAGGAAGAGGAAAGAGAAATCCTCACGGAGTTTACTACATCATTTAATTGCCAGGGAAAGTTTGTCGGCCGGACCTTTACCGGAGAAACGAAACAGGAAAAAGATTATACATCTACCATTAGAGGAAAGAAACACTATAATCATAAAGTTTCTCAGTATAAAGCAAGAGCGGTTTTAAATGAAAAAGGGACTGTTATTGAAAGTTATTCGATCAGCAAGCTGGAACGCATTGTGGATAAAGCAACAGGAGAGATCGTGCAGCTGTTTGAAGCAAGTGTCTCGGGCGGGAATGTGCCGATTAAAGATATATTCCGGTCAAGGTTTGAGGGTAAGCAGGCAGGTGATTATGTCAGTTCCTTTTCTTATCGCTGGCAGGGACCACAGCGCTACTATAAGGTGACCGGTTATTCTTTAACTGAAGACAGTTCTGTTCACTTTAGTTTTTGATCATAAGGAGGATTTGGTGAAGATATTTTTTACTTTTACGTTAATTTTTGGTTTATTTTGCAATTCGGCTGTTGCCGGTGAGTATGCCGGACTTATCCCCGGGGTTTCGACTCTAAAGCAGGCAAATGAGGCTTTGGGGGATCCGCTAAAGGTTTCCGAAGAAGGTCTTTTATACAGTTATTCAACTAAAGGTCATGGGCTGGCAGGATTATCGATCCGGTTTGATTCTGATAAAAGGACGATCAGCGAGATACAGCTTGTTTTTGAAGCCCCGTATGAAAAAGAACAGATAAAAGAGTGGTTTGATTTAAATGCCCAGCCGGATTCATCAGAGACCATAAAAGATAATCTGGTTGAATTATATTCAAGCCAGGGAATAAAAATATTCCATGAGTCTGAAAATAAAAACGGGAAAATCATCCGGCTAAGCCATATCGATACGAATGAACCGAATGCTTTAAAAACAGGCGCTGGAAAAACAGAGCCGAAGAAAGATCTTGCGCCAGATCCGAAAAAAGCGGAGGAGTTCGCAAGGCAAGCAGACCCTTATATAGAAAAGGATGATTATGCGGGAGCAATTCCCTATCTTGAAAAAGCCGCCTATTATGCCCCGGATAAAGTAATCTATTCAAGCATGCTTGCTTATGCCTATTTTCAAACAGATGATCCGGATAAAGCGATAAGTACGGCCCGAAAAGTAATAGCGGAAAATGAAGATTATATTTCATATTCAATTTTAGGCACTGTTTATTTTCAAAAAAAAGATTATAAAGCAGCCATACCTTATTTGGAGAAAGCAACAGGCTTTGAACAAGATAAAACAAAAATAGATAATCTGCAGTTCCTGGGTGTTTGTTATTATGAGCTGGGAGAATCAGACCAGGCTTTGAATGCATTTGTTAAGGCATATAAGAAAAACAGAAATTCTCCGATAAGTGTTTATTATCTTGGTGTGGTATCCGACAGGCTGGGTAATAACGCGGACGCTAAATTTTATTATAAAAAGTATTTAGGCTTAAAACATAATAACCTTGAAATGAACAAACTTGCCAGACAAAGGCTGACAGCTGTAAGCAAAAAGAGCGGCAAAAAAACCAAGAGATCATTATTTAAAGCAGTGGATATGATCCAGCAGGAATTAAAAGATTTTTAAAAAAAGTATCCTTCCCGAATCAGCAGCCACGGAATGCCTTCTCGTGGCTGTTTTTGTTTTTAAAGGAAAGAAACCTAATCGGGTTTGCTCTTTTTTAAGTAGTTATAAAAGTTTGCAAGTTGAGATTTCCCTCTCTAAAGTACCTTGATTGCGGGCTGAGCATTATTATGGTACACTTTTTTGAAATTTTCAGCGCTTAAATAAGCTTTTTTTAGTCAAGTTTATGATGTTTCAAAAGGCTTTTTGGGCAAAGTTCAATCAATTAATAAGGAACCCCTGGTTTTTGGATCAGTGAAAAAGAGGAATAGGGATGAGAGGTTTCTTTAAAATAACTGTATTTCTGTTGCTCCAAGGATTTTTGCTGCTGACCTTTAACTCTGTCGGCAGCGCGGAAATTTGCAGTGCCGGCCTGAAAGAAAACCCAGGCAGATTATCTCCGCGGATTATTATAAGCTCAGAGGTGTTTCAACGGGCCTGTTATCATTTCGTTGATCCTTTTGCTGCGGCTGATAATGATGAGGCAGAGAAGGTTGCCCAGGGGCACTCTCAAAAGAAAAGAGGATTTGATTTAAAGGCAAAGAAGGCGATTGGGCTCACCGTTCTAAGTGCTGCAGCGGTTGCATTAAAACCATTTTTAACAAAGATGATTTATGAGGAAACAGATGTTCACGCGTTTGTTTTACAGGCGAATTATTATTTTTATGCTGGAGTGTTGCTTCTAATGTATAAATTCATCAGTATGTGGAAGCAAAACAGTAATATTAAATCCTCCATAACAATTTCATTAGAAAAAATACGTAATGAGGGTAAGCTGCTTGAGAAAATTAAATTGCTTGCTCTGGGTATATTTTTCGCTCAAATCATTGCGTCCCCATTTTCATATTTGTCATTGAAGCTTAATTCTATTTTTGTTTCTGAAATCATCATAAAAAGTGCTCCAATTTTCCTGCTATTTTTGTCAACACTTTTATACAAATACGAGAACCTTAATAGGGGTAAAATCACGGGTGTTATTGTCGCGGTAATCGGGGTGCTGACGATTGTGTTTTTGTCAAAGGATGGAGTTTTGACAGGGGAGACAACTGCTTTGGGGATAATAGTCGCAGTAGCTTCACTTGCGGGGTACACTTATTCGGAGATTTTTAAAAAGAAAACAAGAGAATTTATTAGTCCGGAAACCGTTCTTCTCTTAGCATACCCACTTTCTTTCCCGGTTATGATAATATTTTCGATGTTTGCGGGAGCTAGTTTTACGTGGATAGTTTATTGGCCGATCTTTCCGCTTGTGATTATCAGTGTAATTACTTTGATATGGAGTTATCATGTGCACGATTTTTTAAAACCTACGTTAGCCAAAACACTTGGTAGTGTTTCACCGGTATTTCTGTTGGTTTGGGCATGGATTCTTAATGGAAATCTTCCCCAGGCGGTTTCCTGGCTGGGAATCCTGGCAGTAGTTTTTGGTTTATACTTAATTATGAAACATGAGGATATTAAAGAAAACAATCCTGAAAT
Organism: Candidatus Omnitrophota bacterium; assembly: GCA_018399295.1. Taxonomy (GTDB): domain Bacteria; phylum Omnitrophota; class Gorgyraeia; order B26-G9; family B26-G9; genus M55B170. The sequence continues at coordinate 6,648 of JAGYOO010000021.1, forward strand.
AGCAACACCTGCAGACAGCTTTGATGGAAATGATTTAGATTCAACTGTGTCTGAAAGTAAAAGAGGGATGTTCATTGCCGATGAGAAGGAAGATTCTATTAAGATCGCTCAAGACCACGAAAAGATCCCCGCGCGAGTCTTAAGGGGGGAGAATAAAATTACAGTTTTCCCGGATATGACTGTTTCTTTAAATGTTATTACGATATTGAATTTGCGACCTAAAATCGAACAAGCAATAGCGATGGCTATATAATCAGTCTCTCTGTTTTTTGTATTGCACCAGTTGGATACTCCCCCGAGGAGCCAAAGCTTCCCCGAATTTTTACCACCCTATTATTAGATATTATCGGAATCCGGTCATTGACTCACCATCCCTTCTGCGTTTAAAATAATCAGCTGTAAGGTTTTACGGCTTTTTTATCTAACGAAAGGAGCCTGCTATGAAAGGTTTCAACACTAACATCGAAAACGATACCCTGGATAATGAAAATTTCCGCAAAGTCCTGTACACCGGGAAGAACAGCCAGCTGGTGCTGATGAGCCTTCGGCCTGGAGAGGATATCGGCATGGAAGTCCACGAGGAAAACGACCAGTTTTTCCGGTTTGAGGAGGGTCAGGGCAAGGTGGTAATCGACGGCCACGAGTATGAGGTCGAAGACGGGTCGGCGGTCATCGTGCCGGCCGGGGCTGAGCATAACATTATCAATGTATCGGATTCAGAAGAGCTGAAGCTGTACAGCATATATTCTCCGCCGCATCATAAGGACGGGATCGTCCGTAAGACCAAGGAGGAGGCTGAGGCCAACGAACAGGAGTTTGACGGAAAGACCACGGAGCGAGAAGTTAAGTCCTCCCGGGTTTAGAGGTTGCGGGAAAAACGGGGTAAGCAGGAAAAAAGCCCATGGCGAAGGCCATGGGCTTTGAATTTCCATCCTCATCTGGTAAAATCATTGCAGGAATGGAAGGTCTTAAAACTGCGAAGGCTTTTTTAGTTTAACAGGCGAGTTTGAGGAAGGGAAAGGATGTTTATGAAGCAGTTGTTGATCGCTATTTGTCTGGTTTTGCTGCCGCAAGTTGTAAATGCCCAGGAAATTGATAAGACTGTCTGGAAAGACTATAGTGCGGCATTTGTCGTGTTTAACCAAACTACCGGGGTAACTTCTAATATCGATCCGGTGCGTAGCGCCCAACGCCTTTCGCCATGTTCCACGTTTAAGATCTACAATACCCTGATCGGGCTAAGGCTGGGCTTGATCAGCGCGGCGGATGAGCCATGGTATAAATGGGACGGGGTTCATCGCGCTATCGAGGGATGGAATCGGGATTTGACGCTGCGCGAGGCGTTCCGGGTATCAGCCGTGCCGGCGTATCAGATGCTGGCGCGGAAGATCGGGATCGAACGGATGAAGGAGTATATCGATAAGATCGGTTATGGGTCTAAAGATACCTCGGCTGGGATCGATGTTTTCTGGCTCCCGCGCGCTGAGACAGCATCGATCATGATCAGCGCTGATGAACAGGTGAGGCTTTTAACCCGGCTTCTGGACAGCGAACTTCCGTTCACTCAAAAGAATATCGAGATATTACGCGATATCATGCGGGTGGAGAAAACAGAAAAAGGCACGCTTTACGGCAAGACCGGTTCAGGCATGGGGCCTGACGGGAAACGGAACTTAGGCTGGTTTGTCGGTTTTCTTGAGCACGACGGTTCGACGTATGTGTTCGCGTGTAATATTCTTGAAGGGGACAATCCGTCCGGTATTGTCGCGAAAAAAATGGTTCAGGATATTTTCAGGTCCCAAGGGTTGCTTTAGCCAAGGGCCCGGGCTCTTCTGCTTTAACGTCTTTTTGTTTGTCCCCAGTCCCTGTCTGACTTTTTTCCACTAAATTCTTTCAAATTTCCACTTCTTCTGGTAAAATCTATTAAGTTTTTAAGGCTCCTGCGGTTCATGGCTGGCTGCCGATTATTTTTAGTTTACTGTTTCAATGTGGTTATATTATAGGGAAGGGCGTGCAATTGGTCCTGGCTGCCTTTGGAATTTCCCGCGGGTTCGGCGTGTTCACGTTTTTAGCGCGTGTTTTTATTTCCTTTCAATCAACGTTATGGTATTTCATTAAACTTTAACAGGAAAGATCCATGAAAAAAACTAGCCTTTTGCTCCCTTTTTTCCTGCCGGCGGTGTTTTTACTGTTTCCCATGCCTCAGAGTTTTGCCGCTGAGGTGTTTTATTTTGCCGGGGAGGGCGGCGGCGCAACGGAAGAAAATGAGTGTTATCCGTTTTTTACGCGAATAAACGATCTTTTTGATTTTACATCACAGCGGCCGCTCGCTGAGCGTTCCGGACAGATCCATGGATCAGTTCTCACGCAGGCTGAATACAGTAAGGTCGGGGGGAACAAGTCTAAATCGTTTTTAAATGACGGCTGGAATTATCTGACTGACGTTAATCTAAGTCTTCAGGAGAAGCTGAAAGGCAATTATAATTTAGAAGGCCAGCTTATGATGCGCAAGACGGATAATCCGCGTGTTGAGCCGCGGCGGGATGTCCGCGTCAAGGATTATCAGTTAAAGATCATGAATCCGCAAAATCTTTTTCTGTTCGGAGATTTTTACGGTGAATTAAGCCAGTTCACGCTGGGCACGAGTCTGGAAGGGGCGATGGTGGAGGTCATGGCAACAGACGCGTTCTCCGCGAAGTTTATCGCCGCGCGCAAGAACGGGCCGGATGAGGCCGCTCAGGTTTACCAGCGCAATGTTTTCGGTTCCAAGCTGGATGTTTTTTTATTCCGGGAATCCGCGCTGTTTTCTAACGCCCGCGTTGGGTTTCAGGCGGTCACCAATCAGGACGACAGCTCGAGTCTGACGAGGACTGCATCGCTTACAGACCTTAATAATAATGTTTTCGCGCTGGATGGGGAGTTTTCTCTTGTCCGGTTTTTTTCTCTTAATTATGAGTTCGCCCGGAGCAGTTACGCGGCGGATGAGGACGCCGTTGGTAATGATACGAGTTACGCCAACGCGGTTCAGATCGTTCCCCAGCTTCAGCTGGGCAAGACCCAGATCCGGTATAATTACAATTACACCCAGCCGGATTTTTATACTGATTCGGGCTCGGCCATGCCGGATAAGATCCAGCATCAGACGACAGTGAATCACTATTTCAGCCAGCGCGCCTCGCTGTCGTTGATGCACAATTATTACTGGGACCATCTGACCGGCAGTACGCGCACGAAGCGCACGATAAATAATGAGAAAAGTCTTTCGTTTAATTTCCTTCCTCTGGAGGCGCGGAAAACGCTGCGGGCCCGGGTCAGCACGTCCCTGCGATTGAGGGATTCGGATGATCCGACGAACTCTCTGGAGAGTGAGACGTTGACAATGGGTTTTGGCGTTAACGATAGATGGAATGATACGGACGTTGGGATGTCTTATGAATACAGGGCCTTTAAGAATGAGGTGGATGGAAGCGCGTCTGAGTATTTCAACCGGCTTGGCCTGTCTCTGGCCCGGGAATATCAGGTTCGTGCCCGCAGGCTGTATTTGTCGCTTAATCCCGCGATGGATATCCGGCGGACAAAGACCGCAAGCTCGGATGTTAATTTTTCTTTAGCCCTTGCCGGCCAGTATGACCCTGCTGAAAATATTACCGCCCGTTTCGGACACAATCTTATCGACAGCAATAAATCCGGAGCGAATCGGGATTTTACCAATAACAGAAGTTTTCTGGAATTTGACTGGGCCCTGGGGGAAGAGAAGAATACCCACCTGATCCTGCGGGGAGATTATAACCGTTACGAGCATGAGGACGGGACCCAGGAATATAATGAAAAGCAGGCGGTTCTGAAACTGGCAAAAAGCTTTTAAGGAGATTTTTAGATTATGAGAAAAATCTATTTAACCGCGATGCTGGCGATTGTTCTGCCGGTTGTTGCCGCGGGTTGTGGCAGGATGATGGATTCTCCGGGGGTGAGCGCCCCGGCGGCCCTAGAGAACCGGGAGCTGGCAACTCGCCTGGTTCAGGAGGACTGGGATGCCTTTGCGAATTTTTTCCGGGCCGATTTTTCTCAACGCGTTTCGGATGAGTTTATCCCGGATAAGGCCGGGTTTATTAATGCTGTGGAAGAGTCTTTTTATCAGACAACCCCGATAGATCTTTCGTTCACCCTGAATGAGGTGCTGGAGCAGGAAGACAAGCTTGCAGTTTCCGTCTCCTGGCAGAAAAAAAGCGTGGAGCGTTCAAGCGGGGAGTTGGTGCTGCGGCAAGGCGAAGGCCTGATGGTGTATGTTAATGAAAACGGTCAATGGCGGATTTACCAGGTCCAGGGACAGCCAATATTCTTTTAAAGAGAGAAGGCAGGAAAAAATATGAGTTATAAAAAAATATCTTCATTGATCCTGGCGGGCATTTTTTTTCTAAATACCGGTTTTCAGGCCGTAGCAAGCGAGGATCCTCCGAAGCTGGTCTCTTTGGGATTAAACGCGGCGACGGCAATGGCATCTCAGAAAGACGTGGTCAAGGGGTTAAAGCAGGCCGCGGCGGATGAGTATACGGATTGGCTGTGGGAGGCGGTCGGCGGCACGGAAAAGCTCCTGACCGGTAATGCCGAGGCCGAGATCCCGGCAGCTAAAGACAAGATC
>JAGYOO010000210.1 GCA_018399295.1 Candidatus Omnitrophota bacterium
AGCAACGCGGATTTGATCTGATCGAGTTCAATGATCTGGGAAAGCCGGATGCCAAGGCCCAACTGGATGAAGTTGAAAAGTTAAAAACACAGAGGGACTCACTGGATAAGACTAAGGACCTGGACAAGATCAAAGTATTGAATAACAAGATCAACCTGCTGAATTCACAGATAGCTGAAATAAATGATAAGGGGTTCATCAGCTGGCTGGTAAATGATCTTAAGGAGAAGGCGTCTCAGGGGCGGGATAAACTGATAGTGATCGGAACATATAGCGTTTCTTCAGCAGGCAAAACCACGCTTACTGATCTGATTACTAAAAACCTCGCCATAGAATATAATGATATGGAAGGGAATAAAATCATCGGGGATAAGGTTAACTTTATTAGTTCGGACAGTTACCTTCATCCGGGTGATGGATTTCGTTATTCTAAATTACCTGATGGCAGCAGATACACGGTTATTAAAGGTCAATCCATATACAATCTCCATAATTTGGAACGGGATATCAATGAATTGATAAACGGAAATGTAGTTTATACTCCAAGTGACAGCCATGCTAATACAGTTCTAAAATCAGGTAAGCCTCAGCCATATCGCAAGGTGAATGGCAAGGGGTTGCGTTTTCTGGTGCTTGACCTTACTGCCTTTGGTGTAAATCAGAGTATTCTGGATAAAATAGACGTGTTTGTCCCAGTCGGATTTGATAATGATGTGGTACGTCTTGATCGAAGAATGGAGAGAGATACTCAAGTCGGCGGGGACAGGCAGCAGTCATTAGAGTATCTGGTTAACGAGTTTACGGAGAAACAGTTCCAGGAGATCTACGACATGATCCAGAACGTTCTTTTGACTCAGAGGGGAAAGGACTTCACGATCTGGATGCAGGATGAAAACAAGTTGTACAAGATGCAACAGCGGCTGGATTTAAACGCCCTAACCTCTTCCTCGTATGGATCAGGATCTCTTGCTTCAATTTTGGATAAGTATTTAGATCAGGATAAACTGGCAAAGGATGATGAGGTTTATTCCATAAGTCTGGGGCTGCAGGTAGCCGGTAGGATGGTTAGGCAGGACTTGAGAATTAAAAAAGACGTCAGTTCAGACGAGATTAAACTTATTCTCGTTAAGATATTAAGCAATATTTTTGCGGTTTCCGGGCCATCCAAGGTCGACATCTATGGACCGGCGGAACTTTCAAAGACCCTTAAATGGGTAAGGAATATCCTGCTTAATGACAAGAATGGATTCGGCGTTATGATTGGTTCTGAACTCAGGAGAGACAGCGAGGCTGGACGGAGAAAGGACATCATCACCCTTCACTACAAAGAACCGACTGGGTTGAAAAGTTCCGGAAAAGTCAGTAAAAATCAGGATGTTAAAGAATACCTCGCACAGTTGAGCGAGATAAGCGGGATTGCCGCGGGAATTGATATCGGCGGTACTGATGCTAAGGTAGCCCTGATGAGGGAAGGTGAGGAAGGACTTATATTTGAAAAAGAATATGTCTGGGAGACGCAGCCGAAAAAGATGATCGCGGCCCAGCCCCTGACGGAAAGCATGGTAGAGCTTTTGAAGTTCAGTGCCGCCTACGTGTCATTAAATGATCACATCAAGGGGATTCTGGATGCCGGCAATAAAGCAAGTGAACAGGTCGAAGACGTGAAAAAAGAAGCCGACCGAGTCTATGGTGATAAATACAGTACCATGGATGATATTCGCAAGGTGACTGCGATGATCGAAGATGCCGGGATCAGGATAAAGCCGTTCGCTTCGCTCGGCATCAGTTTCCCTGACATGGTGGCTGGAAGCCGGGTGATCGGCGGCAGGACTTCCAAGACATCGGCCATGAGAGATCGTTTTTTGAAGGAAACCGGAAGCCTGGACGCGTACTGGGATGAGTTCGAGCAGTTTATCGAACCCTTGTCCAAAAATGTATCAAGCTCATTACAGCAATACTTTGAGCTTACAGATCCTATTCCGACTGGCATCTCAAACGACGGTAATGTCGGAGGCGTATGGGCTGCCGAGCAGCTGGGACGCGGTAATATCCTGGCCCTGGCCATGGGGACCAGCCTGGCTGGCGGATATGTCGGTGAAGACGTTCGTACTACCGATAAACGATATGAGTTAAGCTATGTTTCCATGGACTTGAGGAATACTAATCCGCTTTATCAGCACAACAGGTACCTGATTGACTCGTCCGCGCAGCAGTTCCTGTCGCAGGACGTGGTGTTTAACCTGGCTATCGAAGCTGGAATCCTTAAACAGAAGCCTGAGGGCAAGGAGAGCAAGGCCCTGGAGTATTTCCAGAAGATGCTGGTTGACCGCTCTGAAGCAAGGAAGTTCCGGGTTGATAATGATCTTACCCAGTTCTTTACTCAGGAAGGTATAGACAATGAATTAAAGGCCGGCCAGACAAAGGTTATTCGGCAGATGTTCCAGCAGATAGGCCTTAAACTCGCCGAGCTTGTCCCTGTGTTACGCTATGCCAATACCGATGATGAGTTCAGTGATATAGTCCTGTTCGGTAGAGTGGTCAAGGGAGCTGGCGGCGATATCTTGGTAAAGACCGCGCAAAGGGAATTGGATGGAAATTTCGGGAAAGGAAAGTATGCTGTTCGTAAGGCATCCAAGGTAGCTGCGATTGCGAATCGGAATATAACTGAAAAGGAAAAAGAACAGGTCGACGCGTTGGCACAGGCCGTGGGCACAATATTTATCGGTAATTCCGCCAGACTTGAACAGTCTCAATTGAAGCAGCCGCGCCAGATGGTGAAACCGTCAGTTGCTGCGAACGTCATTGCTGTTGAACAGGCCATTTAAGGAGGGTAAAGTATTGGAAGGATCCGATAAAAGATTTTTTCCAAGGAAATCGGTGGGAAGTGAAGCTAGAATCAGTTTTCGCCCGCTTGACCCTCAAACCTGGCACAGTTTCTGGGGCAGAAACGATTATTCGGTGAATGACCTCAGTGAGGGGGGAATAGGTTTCTATTCCCCCCGTCAGTTGCCAACTTCTGGAAAGATCAGTATCGAACTTAAGCTTAATAAAGACGCTGATCCGATCCATATCTTTGGTAAACTGATCTGGCTTAGAGAAGAGAACAGTGGGTGTAAGGCCGGAGTTAAATTTTCCTGGTGGGAAAAAGACCAGGATCGGAAGACTATGCACAACTATCTTGAGAGTAAAGCTGATTAATCCTCTGGAACTAAATCCAATCTTTTGCGAATTTCCATTCTTCTTGATATGCTTTTTTACTTTATGTAAATACTGTTAAATAAAAGATATAAATTATGTTTAAATTTATTTTTAGTA
>JAGYOO010000211.1 GCA_018399295.1 Candidatus Omnitrophota bacterium
TTCACGGAAAAACCAAAACGTAGGACTGCTCCTGCGCTTCCTAAGGCGCCACGGGATGTATAAAAGCTCATAAGCTCATAAGCTCATGAGTAAAAGATAAAAACGGGCGCTTCACTTAGGATGCTCAATAAAAACACTAAACCACAGAGAACACAGAGCCCACAGAGAAAAAACAAATTAAGACCACAGAGAAAAAACATCATTAACAGTTACTAAAAAGGATTTCACAGCTTAAAATTTCTAATCCTTTAATCAGTCCTAATCCTTTAATAAAATTTTGCTTTTGCGTAGTTGCTCTTGTGGAATTTACAGTATTGTAAATTCCCCCAGCTGGATGCCCTTTAGGGCCTATACCCTATAACGGGCGCTAAGCCCTTGAGCGTAGCGAGTGTCCACACAGCCCCCGCACAGCGGGACTAAGATGCTGTTCATGAGCTTATGAGCTTATGAGCTAATAAGCTTGCCCCACAGGCGCGCCTCCTAAACAAATTGACAAATTGCCGGTTTAATGGCAAATTGTTGTCAGTACTTCTTTTAACCTTGCGTTAATTTTAACTGAAAAGAATATGTATTATCTGGAAGAACAGCATATTTTTTTGTTTTTGGTTCAGCTTGTAATCCTGCTTGGTTTGGCGAGAGGGCTGGGCGAGTTGTTTCGCCGCTGGAAGCAGCCTTCGCTTACCGCCGAAATCCTTGTCGGGATTTTTTTAGGTCCGACTATCCTGGGACGGGTAATGCCTTCCTGGCACGCGGCTATTTTCCCTAACGATATAATCCAGCAGAATATGCTGGAGACCGTAGCGTGGATCGGAGTCCTCTTTCTTCTTCTGGAGACTGGGCTGGAAGTGAATCTTGTTTCGGCCTGGAGACAGAGAGGGGATGCCCTGAAGATATCGATAACCGATATTGTCGTTCCGATGGTGATCGCGTTTATCCCCAGCTTTTTTTTGCCGGACCGCTATCTGGTGAACCCGGAGCAGAGAGTAGTGTTTGCCCTGTTTATGGCTACGGTCATGACGATCAGCGCCATGCCGGTCGCCGCACGGGCCCTGCATGATCTGCGGCTTTCTAAGACAGACCTGGGATTTCTGATAATGTCGGCGTTGTCGGTCAATGATATTATCGGGTGGCTGATCTTTACCCTGGTGCTGGGCGTTTTTACTCAGACCGGAATGGCGTTTACGGGTGTGTTTACCATCTTCGGACTGACGATCGCGTTTACCGCGGCTTGTCTTACCGTAGGCAGAGGTCTGGTAGACAGGATCATTAATGGTATCAAGACCGCTCAGATGCCTCAGCCCGGCGTGCCGCTTACGTTTATTTGTCTGTTAGGCGCTTTGTGCGGGGCAATAACCCAGAAAATCGGTATTCACGCCTTGTTTGGATTTTTTATCGCCGGAGTTATGGCCGGGAGTTCTCGTGGCCTCTCGGAAAATGTGCGACAGGTCATCTCCCAGATGGTTTACGCGATCTTTGTCCCCTTGTTCTTTGTTAATATCGGGTTAAAGGTCGATTTTTTGCAAAGTTTTGATATCTTTCTGGTTTTGCTGATAAGCGGTATCGGAATCTCCGGCAGATTTTTAGGGGCCTGGCTGGGTGTAGGTCTTACAAATCTCCCGAAGACCAACAGGTTGTCTATCGCAATCGCCCATACTCCGGGCGGCGCGATGGAGATCGTTGTCGGCCTGTTGGCCCTGGAATATAATCTTATTACTGAAACAGTGTTTGTGGCTGTGGTTTTCGGCGCGGTGATATCTTCGGTCATTCTTGGCCCCTGGTTTACTTATTCAATCCGGAGACGTAAAAAAGTAAGTGTTCTAGAATTCTTTTCTCCCCGCGGGATAATCGGATCGGTAAAGTATAATGATAAGATCAAGGTGATCGAGGAGTTATGCCGGCTGGCGGCGGAACAGGAGTTTGTGTCAGAGCCGGAGGAGCTAAGCGAGGCGGTAATAAAGCGGGAAAACGAGATGAGTACGGCTCTGGAAGAGGGGGTAGCTGTTCCCCACGCCCGGTTGAATTCGATTAAAGCTCCGGCTGTTTATTTTGGTAAGTCATCAGACGGAATCGAATGGAATTCACCGGATGGAAAGCCGGCGCGGTTTATATTTCTGATACTGACTCCGGAAAATGATTATGACTCACAGATGCAGATATTAAGTAACATTGCCAGAACCATGAGTGAAGAAAATATAAGGAACTTGATTATGCAGGCCAGGGATGAGGATGATATCTGGCTTTTATTTCAGGACGCATTCGCGACCAAAGAGGTGGTAAAAAAGAAATAGACCCGGTTAAGCTTAAGGGAGAAGGTGAGTTATTAAAAAAGCCGAGACAGGGGTTTTGATGATTATACGGGAGCGTGATGTTTTAATGCCTTTCTCCGCTGATTTACGGAGAAAGGTTTTTTATCGTCTTTTTTCCATGTTGGCGGGCTTTTTGCAAGGAAGCAGAAAGTCAGAAGGTCAGAAGGTCAGAAGGTATAATTTACCGACCAGGGAGGGCAGGATGGAAAAAAAACATTATTATGAGATAACCGTCGACAGTCTGGATGGGTTGTTTACCCGGGAAGAATGTCCGCGCTGTGAACGGACTTTCCCGACAGGCGAGGCTCCTCCGGAAGGGGGAATCAGCGATTTGAATCTTGATTCTGAAAAGGATGAAGGGAAAGAACCGGGTACTGTAGAATGCCCTTACTGTGGGCTGAAGAATATCCAGAGACAGCGTTCTTTTGTGGTGATCTGATTCTTTCGGTTAAAAATTTGCGATTAAAAAGATAGCCGAACGGACCAGATTCGGGCCCCGACGCTATAAGAATGCCCCATCCAAAATCATACTTATTACCAGCTGCGCGCTTCTTATCTTATTCTTTGTAAGGACATTTTGACTTGTTCAAGGCAGCTGTAGATTATCCCTGCTAAAATAAACATTTCTTAATCCGATTTAACTTTCTTATGATTGATGTTTGTCTAATAATTTCAGTTACTTACGTAATTATTGCTGCTTTCATTAAAATTGCAGTTGTATGTATAATTAAGGTGTGATATATTTATTAGGGAAGGGAAAAGAATGATGCTTTATGACTGAAACCAATTTTTCTTTAAGAGAAAAAAAACACGCAAAGACAAAGATCGCCCTGGCAGAGGCGTTTATTGAAAAGCTTCGTCAAAAACGGTTTTCGGAGATCTCGATAAAAGAGGTCTGTGAAAGCGTGGATGTGTCGGAAGGAACTTTTTATAATTATTTTCCGCAAAAGTCCGACATGATCAAGTATTTTA
>JAGYOO010000212.1 GCA_018399295.1 Candidatus Omnitrophota bacterium
TTGTCAGAATAATTCGGAACATGCTGGTTTCTTCTCGTTTACAGACGGTTGATTAAAAATACAGTAAAGTATAGCACAGCTTAAATTTATTGCAACCAAACGCTCCACTTGGCGCTCCGCTTAGGACGCTCACTTCCTGCCTCCGGCAGGCAGGCGTTCGCTGGAGTAAACAGGTAAAACATCGTTATATCTCGTAGAGTCAGATCATCCTTCCTAACTACTAAGCATCCCGAGATAAGCGATAACCAATAACCAAAATCCAATTTCTAAATAATAACTCTGCCTGGCGGCAGGCAGGCAATCATCAATGTCACAATAACCAAACAAAACGTTTTGCTGTTTGTTTTTATGTTTGATTTTTGGAATTTGTTATTTATTTGTAACTTGGTGCTTGGTTATTGGAATTTTCGCAACTCTAAGCGAGCTTGCGAGCGTGCTCAAGCGAAGCGTCCACATAGTTCAAGCGAGCCGCCAGGCGAGCGTGCTAAGCGCAGCGCGAGCGAAGCGAGCCAAGCTCGACGCTTAGACTGAAGATCCCAGCCCGGGATAATTCCGGGGGAAGTTGTATTTTCCGGAAAGGCTCAAATCAAGGGCATTGACGGTATAAACCTGCTGTTGGTTTACGTTGTACAGCAGATGGCTTGCGCTCTCCTGACGGCCCCTTCGGTGAAAAGTAACCGATGGGTAGGCAACGGCTATCAGTTTCTCCAGACGGTCCAGTCCCCTTGGGTTTCGGGTCTGACTGAACCACTGGAACACATCCGTCCGGTAATTGACGAATAGCCCGGATATCTGAAAATCGTTTCTTTCCATCTCCCGGCTGACCCACAGCAGATCGTTCTCGAGAAAGTCCAGCGGACGTTTTAGGTTGTGGGGCATGTGGAATATTCCGTAAAAAAGCTGAGTTCCCTTCCGGGCCGCAACGGTTATCCCGCAGCAGGAACTGAGCCACTCTGTTTCCAGCCAGGCCCTGGGATATTTTAACGGGTCTATCAGTACTGAATATCCTTCATTCACGCTGAATACCGTCTCCCCTGTCGCTGTTTCGTACGCGTGTGTGCTGCGGCTGTTCCAACCGAATGTATCAACAGGCAGGATGATCCCCTCTTTGCCCTCGCGAAAATTACCCAGATAAATATACCGGTCCTCCGGATCAAAATGCACCGGCACGCCCAGCAGCTTCCACTCAAGGGGATATCCGACGGAAAAGAGTTGTTTCAGTTCCTGAAGTGACAATTGGGGAGACAAGCACTCTTCTCCCCAAGCCCGCGGAACGGACAGGACAAATAAAAACATAGAAATAATCAGATGTATTAAGGCTATTTTCATTATAAACTTCTGATTTAACTTTTTCCAAGTATACCATTTAAAAAAAGTCGCGCAATGATGTTACCGGATCAATTTACAGATAACTAAAAAGATTCAACAGATTAAAATTTCCTGCCTACCAGTAGGCGGGAAATTTTATCTTTAATCTGGTTAATCATATTAAAATCGGCTTAATCAAATTTTGCTTCTAATCCTTTAATCAGTCTTAATCCTATAATCAAATTTTAATCTGTTTACTCCAGCGAACGCAGTGAGCGTGCTCCGAGCTCCAGTGAGCCTCCTTCGACAAGCTCAGGACAAGCTGGGCGAACGTGCTAAGCGTAGCGATTGCGAGCGTTTTATTAGAAATTCTGGAAGTAAAGGGATAGATTAACGATGACCAGGGTAAGCGCGGCCGCCTTACGGGGAAAACCAGCGGGAAGGCAATGGATGAAAAAGCCGACAGTGAGTGCCGCGGCTGGAAGCATGCCGATAATATAGGAAGGATATTTGGCAATAACCAGAGTCTGGATCAGCAGCGGAAAAACGATCCAGGCGATAAGCAGTCTCCGGTTTTTGTCCGGGGAGATCATCAGCCGGATAAATCCCGGAATAAAAAAAAGCGTTGTAAACCATCCGATCTGTTGCCAAAAAGCCAGCGGATAGAAAAACAGATGCTGGAATGAGAAGATGCGGGGAGAATCGATTGCTCCGGCATCGCGCCAGCGGGAGAGTAAGGTTTCAAAAGCGATGCCGTCATAATAGTAAAAGAACACGCCGGCGCAGCAGATGGCCAGCGCGAGCAGGAAGTTTTTAATGATATTCAGGCGCTCTGCCGGAGCGGAGCCGCGTTTCATCCCCTGCCCCAGCATGACCAGAACGGGTCCGATGATGAATGACATTGCCAGCTGTCTTGTCAGTAAGGCGGCAGACAGGACTGCTCCGAACAGCAGAGAATACCTTCTGACCTTAAATCCCCCGGATAAAAGCAGCACATACACGCTCAAAGCCGCGACCGCGCCTGTTGCCAGTTCAAGGTTGAACTGACGCGAAGCTGCGTATACTCCGGGAAACATGGAGACCAGCAATGCCGAAACTACAGCGGTTTCCTTGTCGAAAATAACCGTTCCCGCCCCGTATGTTGCTAAAATCAGAATAAGCAGGAACAGCGTGGAGTTGAGCAGGATAAGACGGTAGCTGCCGGTAATATCATACAGGATAACCGTGGATAAGTAATAGACCGGCGGATACTGCCTGTTGGAATAGGTAAAGAGTTTCTGGCGCAGAGTCCCTTCCCGGCCGATCTCCGAGACCGCGTTCTGCAGATGATAGGCATAATCCTTGCCCTGAGGCCATTCCCGCGTTTCCAGCCACTGTACGGAGCGGATACAGTGAAACAGGCAGATAAGCAGCAGCAGAGTTAGAACCGTTCTGTTAGAATTCTGTTTCATTATCGACTAATCGGATCTCCATGTCGTCCAGCCACATCTCCGCGTCCGCCTGAAGAGAAGTCACCTGGATCTCAAGCATTACAGCAATTACATCTTCCGGGATACGGCACTCAAACTGTAAACGGCTCCATTCGGAGGTCTCTTGTTCCGCGATCACTCGTTGCAGGATCCCGTGCCCCCCCTGACGGTTGAGCTGACAGATACTGAGTGTCGGCCGTGCCCCCTTATGATAAAGACTAATCATTATTGTTTTATTTGATCCGACCGGCAGCCAGCATTTACTGCGGCGGAAGTCCCAGGGGTGACGGATAAAGGAATTATCCGGATCCTGAGTATAAAAGACCCGGCAGGGATATTCTTGGGCAATGATTTTCAGCGAGCCGGGAGAAGAAACAAAGTCCGCGGTATCCAAAACAAGCGCGTTTTCCGGCGGCATGGAAAAGCTTTCCTCAACCCCGGTCATCGCCCAGTGCTTCAATCCTTGAGAAAAACCGGGGTTGTTCAGGATGT
>JAGYOO010000213.1 GCA_018399295.1 Candidatus Omnitrophota bacterium
TCCAATCCGATAATGTCCCCGACGGTAGCAGCGTTCATGATAGGAAAAAACAATTCCTCTCCTCGGCAGTCCGCGGGCGAATACGGTTTTCTCACGCCGGCCTTCTCTGGCCGGAGTAAAATTATCCGTTATCCGGACTGATTGATCCAGAACAGCCAGCCGGTTGCGGACCCGAAGTTCCACCTGGATAAGCTGATCCTCGTAAATCTGTTCCGGCAGTTTCCGGCGGATATCCAGATTCAAAAGCAGGAACCGGGAGAAGGTAAATCCGAGAATAAGCAGAGACAGAGAAAAGCTGAAAAAAATATACAGCCAGGATAAATCGGTAAGCCAGGCGCTTACCAGCAGTATCAGAGAAAAGATCAGTACTCCGTAAGCTCGGACAGTGGGCATGTTTTAGAGCGGGACCGGGACCTGATGTAATACTTCCTGAATTACCTGTTTTTTATCTTTTCCTTCCACCTGGGCCTCATTCTTCAGAACAATCCGGTGGGGCAGCACGAACGGCGCCATTTTTTTGACATCTTCGGGAAGGATAAAATCCCGGCCTTCCAGAAACGCGATAGACCGACAGATCTGCATCAAGGCCAGTGAGCCGCGGGGGCTGGTACCGAGCCTGATGTCCGGGTGCAGGCGGGTCGCCCGGACTATTTCCGTTATATACCCGACCAGGGTATCGGAAACATGCACCTGTTCCGCCTGCTCCCTGAGAAACAGGACCCCGTCCAGATCGATTACCGGACTGATCTTATTGATCGGATGCCCTTTCATCTGTTGCTTTACAATCTTCGCCTCTTCTTCCCGTCCGGGATAGCCCATGCTGATCTGGATCAGAAATCGATCCAGCTGAGCCTCAGGCAGAGGATAGGTACCATGGAACTCCAACGGGTTCTCCGTAGCCATCACGAAAAAAGGGTCAGGCAGATCATAACTGACACCATCGATCGTCACCCTTGACTCCTGCATGGATTCTAAAAGTCCCGCCTGGGTCCGCGGCGTAGTCCGGTTGATCTCATCCGCAAGTACGATGTTGGCGAAAATCGGCCCGGTACGCGGTTCAAACTCACCGGTTTTCTGATTATAGACTGAAACCCCGGTTACATCTGAAGGCAAAAGGTCGGGGGTAAACTGGATCCGATGGAACTTAGCGCTGATAGAACAGGAAAGCGCCCGCGCCAGCATTGTTTTACCCAATCCTGGCACATCTTCAATCAAACAATGTCCCCGGCTGAGTAAGGCAGCCAGACACATCTTTATCGGCTCCCGCTTCCCAACGATTACCTGTTCAATATTGTCGATAAGTTTTCTTACGGTCTCCCGGCTATCCATCAGGCCCCCTTTTCTTGACGATGCCTACAGAAAAAACTCCAACGCCTCTTGGCCGGACATCCCCGTCCGCACCCCCAGCCTTCGGGCGGCCGAGGTTATTTTCACCACCGGTTGATCCAGCATTGACCGGACCGAATCAACTCCGGAAATTATACCCGCGGCGCTTCCCAGCCTTTCCGGAACAGTAATATCCAGATACCCGCACATTAAAAACCCTTTGGGGGCCTTTATCAAAATCAGATCAGCTCCGGGTAACTCAACCCGCACGGGATCAAGTGTTTTCCCCCTGATCTCAATCTTACCTGTGTTTTCAATCATCACTTTTCCGGAAGATACGAATCACAGTATATCTTCTGATCCAGAAGAATCTCCGCGGTATACACAGCGTCCATCAGTTCTTTGTCCAGAGGATCGAGGATAGCGGCATCCAGGCCGCTGGACATGGCCATTACCAGGTAAGTCCGGTTTATCAGAGACCGGTTCTGGGTTCCCTGGGATACATTGGAAAGACCGATGAGGACCTGCGGGGCCGGCGATGAAAGTGTCTTAAACAGCCGAATCGCTTCCAGGGTCTCTTTCACCTGGTTCTGGGTAACTTTTACCGGCAGGATCAAAGGATCAAGAAACAGATTTTCCGGATTTAAGCCGGCCTCGCTGCAGGCAGCGATTATCCGAAGACCGAGTTCAGCCTTGGCCATGGACTCCGCCGGGATCCCGTTCTCATCCATGGTCAGCCCGATAAGAGCGCAGTTGTGTTCCACGGCCAGAGGAAGCAGGGTTTCCAGTTTTTCCTGTTGGGCTGTGGTGGAGTTTATGATTACCCGATTACGACAGGTTTCAATCCCGGCCTTAAGCACGTTCAGCCGCGGGCTGTCAATAACCAGCGGCAGTTTACACACTTCCTGAACGCTTTCGACCAGCCACCTGATGGCCTTCTCGGCATCAACCGCGGCCGGTCCGGTATTAATGTCTAAAGCCCCCGCTCCCCCCTCGTCCTGGGCCCTGGCCAGATTTTGAATTATCTCTTTATCCCCCGCCTGCAGCGCCCTGGCGACATCTTTATACAAACCGTTTATCCGTTCCCCGATAATCAGCACTGTTCCCTCGCTTTTATTTATGGTTCATTATTTCATTAATATAGGCGCGCGTCCAGCTGATTGCCTGGGGACTTCGCATTACCAGAATATCGGCCCCAGCCTGCAGCAGGGCCCAAGCTGTAACTGATTCCCACAAAGCGCCTCTTTTTTCCTCCGGCCCCCACTCCGGCTGTTCCTTTTCGGAAATCCTCGCCTCTTTTACTCTCCAGGCCTCAGCGCCCGCGAATACCACGAACGGCATAGCCAGCATCCGGTCGCCAGCCAAGGCTCCCAGGCGGGCCCGCTCCATGATCGAGTAGGTATACTCCAGCCCATAGCCCAGCGCGCCAGTTGTCGGGTCCATGACGATCCGCCCCGAATCAAACCCCGCGTCGCTCAGCAGGACATTGACCTGCTTGGCGATATTTATATCGATCGGACTTTCCGCGATGACAGAATGTCCGCCAGCTGCAGCGGCCTGAGCGACTATCTTATATGTATCCTCCGTAGCGCTACCCAGCAGGACATTTTCTCCCCGGCAGACTTCACTCACCGCCGACAGAACTATTCTATCTTTTTCCGCCTCCCCACTGCCCATCACGATTAACGGCAGGCCGGAGGACTGCAATATTTCTCCGACGATTCCGGCACACTGTTCCGCTGATCTGTCTTCCCGATCCGGGTGCGCTCCAATCAGCCGCAGGCAGATAAGATCCGCCCCCAGGGCCTCAGCCCGCGCCGCCAATTCCCGCGGTGATAATTTCCGCAAATCCGCGTTTACGGACAAGGCCCAATTTTCATCCAAAACATCCGGGATCTCACTTGAACACGTCC
>JAGYOO010000214.1 GCA_018399295.1 Candidatus Omnitrophota bacterium
TTATCTGCTCAAGGCCAAATGCCGACCCGTGGCCAAAAGCCTGAAGGTAAAACTAAACAGCTACGTTTTCTGCCGGCAATCCCGCCCCTAGGTTACCTGGATCGTCAGGATAAGATCGCCGCGGTGGCTGCAGCAGGGGCAGATATTTCCCTGGCGTGTCAGGCGCAGCTTTTGTCCTGACTTTACATTGGGAGGAAGCTTTACGGTTATCCTCTTCCCCTCACTGTTTTTAAAAGTCAGTGGCCCTTCGCCGGCCGCCTGCCGTGGGGTTATTGTCAGCGTAGCCCGCTGGTCCGCGTCAACCTGCGGAACCGATCGGGCCTGTTGCTTATAACCGGACTGATACTGATCAGCCGTTCCCGCCTGAGCCGAACTGAAAAGATCGGAAAAAATGTCGGAAAAGTCAGAAAAATTCGAATACTGCTGCGAACGCCGGGTTCCCCGCCTGCCTCCGGAAAACTGACGCACGAACTCATCAAAATCAAATCCCTGCCCCTGAGCGAAATTTCCCGAGTAAGCCCGCCGACCGCTGCGCACAGCATCATACTCCCGGCGTTTTTTTTCATCGCCCAGAACATAATAGGCCTCGGAAATTTCTTTAAACTTCTCTTCCGCGCTACGACGGTCAGCAGGGTTACGGTCGGGATGGTGCTTAAGCGCCAGTTTCCGATACGCCTTCTTTATCTCCTCCACCGATGCCTGCTGGGAAACTCCGAGAATCTTATAGTAATCTTTAGAAACCATCGGACACCTCTTAATAAGTTACTTTAATTTCATTCCCGACCGCAGGTCAAGTGTTTTTTTTGCTATAGAAATCGCAGCACCGGCTGACCGGGCAAATCTCACATAAAGGACGCGCCGCCGGGCAGATCTTTCGACCATGCTGAATCAACAGAAGGCTGAACCGGCCCCGCTCAGCCGCAGGCACAAGCTTAAGCAAATCCTGTTCAATGCGCTCCGGCACCAGATTAGCACTCAACCCCAGGCGGCGGCTGACCCGTCGCACATGGGTATCCACGGCAATACCTTCTTTTTTGCCAAAGGCCTGAAATAAAATTATGTTGGCAGTCTTCCGGCCGACCCCGGGCAAAGTCGTTAAGTCCTCCATTTTATCCGGGACTCGACCATCAAACCGCTCAAGCACCATCCGGGCCGCGGCAATAATGCTTTTGCTTTTGTTTCGATAAAAATTAATGGAACTGATATCCTGTTCGAAACCCCGGAGATCCGCTCTCGCGTAATCTTCCACCTTACGATACTTTCGGAAAAGTTCCGGGGCAACCTTATTCACCCGGGCATCCGTGCATTGCGCCGACAACACGGTAGCCACCAGCAATTCCCAGGAATTACTGTGCCGGAGAAAGGTTTCTTTATCAGAATAATTTTTTTTGAGCTCTCGAATAATCCAAAGACTTTTTTTCTTTAAGGGATCCATGGCAAAAAAATTATTTGATGTATTCGATCTTTATTCGTATAATAACATAAACATTTACCAAAAGGAGGTTCTGATGAAAGCGATTGTTGATGCGGATACCTGTGTGGGATGCGGCCTCTGTCCAAGCATGTGCGCGGATGTCTTTCAAATGGAAGGCGACAAGGCAGTGGTAATCGCGGATCCGGTTCCGGAAAGCGCGGTCGAATGCGCCAAAGAAGCTGCTTCCAGCTGTCCGGTAGAAGCCATAAAAATTGAGGGTTGAGCATCACCCTCAATTTTTTTCACCCTCTCTAGTATCCCCGATTCACCAGATATTCCAAATCTCCCCACAGCCGGCGGCTTCCCTGCATGGCAACGATCAATGAACGACCCTTATGCCGGAACATCCCCAGAAAACAGTGCCCGGCCTTCCGGGTATACCCGGTCTTCCCGATCAGATACTGTTTTTTCCAGAGAAACTTATTATGATTACGCAAGGGTATTTTTTTCCCGTCCGAACCGGTTATTGACGCCTGCTTCCGGTGCATCATCTCCATTAATTCCGGATGTTTAGTAAGCTCACGCATAAACCGGGCCAGATCGCGCGCGGTGGAAAACTGACGCTTTCCGGTCTCCGGCAATCCGGTGGCATTCAGAAAAAAGCTGTTCTTCGCCCCCAGGCTTTTCGCCTTGTCGACCATCTTTATTGAAAACCGGAACTCTGTCCCTCCCATTGCCTCAGCCAGGATAACCCCAGCGTCATTAGCCGAACTCATCAGCAGGGCCTGAATAAGGTCGCGGACTTTATAACCGGCACCGTAGGTCAGATAGGCCTTGGTAGGCGCGATTCCCTGGGCCCGCTTGCTTACGGTCAGGACAGCATCCGAATCAAGCTGCTCAGCCGCCATTAAGGCCGTAAGCACCTTGACCGTGCTTGCCGCCTCCATCCTTTGATCGATATTCCTTGAAAACAGGATTTTTCCGCTCCCGGCATCCATGATGACAACCGACTTTGCCGTCAGCTCCGCCCGGACACCGGTGCAGTCCAAAATCAACAGGAGAAGGAGTGTCAGAATAATCGTTGCTAAGGTATAACTCGGGCGCAGCTTTAATCTCATATTCATCATCCCTGATCTTCAGCCTCCAATAAATGTCAGTATAAGCTCCCGTTTCCGGGCCTGATTGTCAAACTCCGCCAGCACCACCTGCTGCCAGGTGCCCAGCAGAAGCCTGCCGTTTTCCACGGGCAGCGCCAGTCCCGGCCCCTGCAAAGCGGCCCGGACATGACTGAATCCGTTGGCATCGCCCCAGGTATCGTCATGAGCATAGTGCCGCCCAACGGGCGCGATTCGTTCATACAATTCCCCCATATCCGCGATAAGACCGTCTTCAAATTCAAAGGTAGTAAGCGCGGCAGTCGAACCGATGACGAAAACGTTAAGCAGGCCTTCCTTTATCCCGGCCTCATCCAAAGCAGTCTGCAACCGGTCAGTAATATTCAGAAGATCTCCGCTTCCTTTGGTATTTAGATAAATCCTTCTGGTCGTGACGCTCATTTTTGCCTGGAGCTTCCTTTTGCTGCCGGGATCACTTCCGGCAAAGTATTATCTGCAATTTAATTTTACTCTACCAGCCCCAGAGGAGTCAATCGTTTCCGGTGTTTCTATGACCAAAATTATAATCTCCTATATTCTGCTTAAAGTACAAATGAACTGGGTTGGGAATAATAAAACCTTTCTCCAACTTCGTAAGTTGGATTTTAGGGGATAGTCTTAAGAAAGCTAATTTTTTATTTTATAATTCTCA
>JAGYOO010000215.1 GCA_018399295.1 Candidatus Omnitrophota bacterium
CTGTACGCGCAGGAGTATGCGCGCAGTTTTGGAATGCGTACCGGAGTGTTCCGGATGGGGTGTATTTACGGGACACGGCAGTTCGGCTTTGAAGAACAGGGGTGGGAGGCGTGGTTTGCGATTGCCTGTCTTTTTAACCGGACGATCAATATTTACGGTGACGGCAGACAGCTGCGCGATATCCTGTTCGCCCCGGATCTGGTTCGGGCCTTTGACAGCTTCTATAAGAGCCGGTTTCAGCATAAGGTGTATAATATCGGCGGAGGCCTGTCGAATTCAGTATCCCTTCTTGAATATCTGGGTATATTGGAGAAAGAGACCGGCATTAAACCCAGAGTGAAGTTTCTGCCCTGGCGGGATAAGGACCAGAGGGTCTATGTCTCGGATATTGCCAGGGTGGAGAATGAACTGGGCTGGAAGCCAAAGACAGGGGTAAGAGAGGGGACGCGTAAGCTTATTACCTGGATAAAAGAGAATAAACAGATTTTTAAGGGGGAGAAGTATGGCTGATAAAAAAGCCCTGATCACCGGCTCGGCCGGGCTCATCGGTTCTGAAGCGGTCCGGTTTTTTGCCGAACGCGGGTTCAGGGTGATCGGTGTGGATAATGATTTGCGCGGCTATTTTTTTGGTCCCCAGGCTTCGACTGCCTGGAACCGGGAAAAGCTGAAAGAGCTTCTGGGAACGCGCTATGCGCATTATGAGATCGACATCCGGGATGAAAAGCAGATCGAAGCCCTGTTTCGTGAACATAGATTTGATGTAATCATCCATACTGCCGCTCAACCAAGTCATGACTGGGCCAGCCGGGAGCCGTTGACTGATTTTACGATAAACGCGGACGGCACTCTTATTCTTCTGGAAAATTTTCGGAAGTTCTCTCCAAAAGCGGTGTTTATCTTTACCTCCACTAACAAGGTCTATGGAGACCGGCCGAACAGTCTTCCCTTGATTGAACTGGAGTCACGATTTGAGTTGCCGAACGACCATGAGTATTTTCAGGGAATCGACGAGTCCATGAGCATTGATAACTCAAAACACAGTTTGTTCGGGGTATCGAAGCTGGCGGCTGATGTCATGGTCCAGGAATACGGAAAGTACTTTGGACTGAAAACCGGGATCTTCCGCGGCGGCTGTTTGACCGGACCGGCCCACAGCGCTGCTTCTTTGCACGGCTTTCTCAGTTATCTGGTCAGATGTATCTCAAAGGAAGAAGAGTATACTGTGTTCGGGTACAAAGGAAAGCAGGTGCGGGACAATATTCACAGCTATGATCTGGTGAAGATGTTCTGGGAGTTTTATAAACAGCCGCGATGCGGCGAGGTATATAATGCCGGAGGAAGCCGCCATTCTAATATATCAGTTCTGGAAGCGGTGGCTAAGATCGAAGCCATCCTGGGCAGAAAGGCCCGGCTGAAGATAACGGACGTGCCCAGGAAGGGCGACCATATTTGGTACATATCCGATATATCAAAGTTCAGACGTCACTATCCGGAGTGGGACTTTTCTTACACTATAGATACTCTTTTAGAAGAATTGTGCCAAAAAATAAAATTTGATTACTCCGATTTCTTAATGATTACACCGATTAAAAAACGTTAAACCTTTTTCATTTACCGCGGTAATTTGATGTATTCTTTTAACCACAGAGAACACAGAGATTAAATTTTTATACTCTGTGTGCTTGCCTTTTAGACTCTGTGCACTCAGAAATAACCATCTGTATTTATTTAAAACAAAAAATATAAGCTCACAGAGTTAAAAAGGAGCCAACCAGAGATACGTCTTTTTCGTCTTCTCCTGAAATGCTGACCCTTTTTAAGTTCAAATTCATATGTTTCTGCCGCAATTCACTTGGCCTTAAGTCTTTTTTCTCTGTGTTCTCTGTGTTCTTTGTGGTTTAAGTTTTCTGTCTTTTTTCTGTCTTCTGTCTTCTGTTTTCCGTCTTCAGACTTCCTGTCTTCTAGTCTTAAGTCTTATGTCTTAGGTCTTTTTCTGTCTTCTGTCTGTTCCTAAGATGCTAAGATGCTAAAATGCTACGCGCCAACAGTCGCGTTCTTTTCCGCCACTACCAGCATCTCAAAATCTTCGGTGGTCAGTCTGTCATTCCGGGAATAGGCGCCAAGTTTGGCTCCGAAGATATCGATTTTCTTATATCCGAGCGTTTTTAACAGCCAGGTGATCTCGCTTGGGACGTAAAACCGTTCATTGCACTTTAATTTTTTCTTATTACCGGCGTCATCTTCGAACTCTGTAATATTATGATCCCGAAATGTCATAAGATCAAACGAGTTGCTTTTATAAGCCGCACCGCTCTCGTCAATCCGGGAGCAGAACTTTTCGATCGAATGAAAAAGCGGAAACAGGCCGTTGAGCGTGGTAAATATAAATTTCCCGTTTTTCTTCAATGCTTTTGTCGCGTTTTTAAGGATCTCAAAGTTCATCTCATCGGTTTCCATTAGGGAAAACGCGCCTTCGCAGAGCATAATGGCCAGGTCAAACTCATTTTCAAAGGGAAGGTTGCGGGCATCGTGTTTCTGAAAATCGATGTTCAGGCCCTGGCCCGTTGCCTTTTCTTTTGCCCGGGCCAGCTGTGCCTCCGAAAGATCGACTCCGGTTACAGAATAGCCCCGCTTTGTCAATTCAATGGCATGTCTTCCAGTGCCGCACCCGATGTCTATTATTTTTTTGGACTTATCTTTGTCTATTTCCCTCTCGATAAAATCACATTCTCCCTGCGCACCCTGCGTAAATACCTCTTTATCATAGGTCAGGGCGTAGTTTTCAAACAAGGCCTCATACCATTTTTTCATGCTCCGGCTTTCCCTTTTTAGTTAACTCTACCCTCGCCGCTTTCCAAGTTAACACGTTTAAAATAAAAGATGAAAACAAAAATTAAAAATATAATCAACTCAGATATCAAAATAGACTTTTGCGATAAATTTTTTGTTTTGTTCTTCTATCGACAGGCGATGATAAGTCACGGCCTTTACTTCCAGATCATTGTAAAACAATTCCAGGGTCCGCCTTACCGCTTTTACCCGGGCCTTAAGACGGTCTTCCCGGAAGTCTTCAATTTTAAATTCAGTAAAAACACTGTTGTTAATATCCGAAAGGCTGAGCAGTTCAGACAGCCAGGCAACTAAAAGCTCTTCACGGTCGTTTCCCGTTACCTCCAGGCTTATTTCTTTTGCCAGCTCAGGGGGCG
>JAGYOO010000216.1 GCA_018399295.1 Candidatus Omnitrophota bacterium
CCTGGATTATTTCCTCACAGCTTATGCCCGCTTCCCGAAATACACGGATAATATCCGCAAGATCAAACCCCAGCTGATGTAACGCGCTCGCGATACGGTCAGTAGTTATCCCGGCCTTCTGCAGGGTCTGGATGAGTTCGCGGCCCCGTTTTCCTTCCTTGATCATTAACTGGACAAAGGCCACTGTCTGCCGCGTTACCGCGTCCTGCTTCAGGGTCTTTTCCACGACCTGCGAGGCCTCCGGATGCAGCACAAAATCACCAGTCTGGCCGGAAACCGTCGGCAACGGCTCAGTCTCGTTTTCAACCTTTTCTTCTTCCGGAGGTCCGTTAGTCTGCTGCGAACCCTTTTCCGCTTTTTTTGTCTCTTTTTCTTCTTTATCCACAAGGCTGCCAAGAAGATTGTCTACCTGCTTTTTATCAAAGCCGGCCTCGATCATAGCCTCGTATATCTCGTTCTTACCGAATCCCTGCCGGAGCGCCCCAAACCCGGCATCACTCACCGAATAATCGGAATTTTTCAAGGTCCGCATAATCGTTGGAAGATCCTGACCGGCCATATTAAGTCCGCTTATCGTGGAATCCAAGACAAAGCTCTCCTGTCCCAGTGGCGTACCAAAGCCTTGCTGAGAAATAAACGGAGTTGCCGGCATGTTCAGAGCCATCTGCGAACTGAGCGCGTCTTTGGACAGATTATTCCGCTCGTCCTTTACCTGCTGCGCCTCGGCGGCCGCGGCCTGATATCCCCGTTTTTCCCGGTAATTCGCCGCCCAGGATATATCCGCTACGGTAAACAGATATATCTGAATTACCAGAAAGGCGATGGCCTTGAACCAGTAAGCTCCGGTTATTCGATTCATTTTTTCTTTCCTCCTTAGATCGGCAACGCTTGGGAATTACGTCTTATTATCTCTTCCTGAGACGAAGAGTTGGATACAGGTTGAGCGCTCTGATTGAGCGAATTATCCTGGCCACCGGTCTGCAGACCCTGCCGTGATTGTTGTTCCTGGATCTGCTGCTTTGCTGCCGCCATAACTTCCGCTCCTGGATAGTGAAGGTCTAATTTAAAAGACGTCCCCTGAAACGAATAGCTCACCTGTTCCGCGGCGCGTATCTGTTCTTCGGAAAATCCGGCATTAAGCATGGCAACTGTCAGTTTTATTTCCGATTTATAATCTCCGGCCGCAAACGGCTTATCCGGTTTAGGATTCATAATATCGTAACCATTGCCGGATCTGGACGCTCCCATCTTTTCTCCGATCCCGGTCCAGACTTCTTCAGGCGTAAAGCCATTATCCCTATATAAAGCGACTACTCCATCCGTCATCTCCTGGTTCGCCTCGCCGTAGTTTAATTCGAAGGCGTCAAAAAGATCTCCTATTTTCGCTGACAGATCTTTAAGGATTTCATTGCCGGAAATATATTCCGCGCTCATCACCTCAAACACCTCACCGGCACTCAAACCGCTGCCTTTAAGCATGTTTACCAGCGGAGCGGCCGTAATCCCGTTTCCCGCCAGATCTTTAACAACAGCCCCAAACTCCCCTTTGTCCAGACTTACGGCATAATCAACCGGGTTCTTTAATTTTACCCATTCGAACAAGGTATTAACGACCAGTTCTCCTACTTCCTTTTTCGAAAAGCCATTCTGAAGAAAAGCGCTGGCAATATTTATCTGGTGCGTGTAATAGTTTTCTTTTTTATTGTCTCCTACCGTTTTAAATCCTCCCTGCAACTGTAAGGCATTAGCAATGCTCTCAGCCGAAACCCCTTTATCAAGATAATAACTTACCATCTCATTGATGACTTCCGAACTTTCCATGTAGGAATTATTCATCGCCCCCGCGCAGATCTCCATCTCGAACTGGTTGATCTTAGCTTCCCGCAGGGCAACATATACCGTAAGAGTAGGCTGATTAGCCGCAGCATTCGACTTTTCCCTCCACTCGATCACTTCCGGATCCTTATCCGCTTTTTTTACTGCCTCCTGCCGCGCCACGGTCCTGATAGCACTGACCCCTTCTTTTTCATTTACCCCAGCCTTATAGAATGTCTGGGATATGGTTAACGGCAAATATTTAGCTTTATAGAACGCCTGCGCTACCTGTTCCGGGGTATACCCCAGATCAAGAAGCATATTACAGCGCTCTATCTGTTTAGCCTGTTTCATGTCTTTCTTCACGGCATTTTCCCACATCTGAGCATACCCCTGAGGCTTGTTATAGCCTCCCAGTTTCAACCCGACCTTCGGCTTGGCACTGCCGATTGAGTAAGTCACTCCGGCAGCTGCTGCATCATTTTTATCAACCCCGGCCTTCTGAAAGATATTTGCCGTTTTTTCCGGCGAAAATCCAAGCCCTTCAAATTCCCCGGCTATCTGTTTTAATCCTTTACCCTCTGCCAGCATTGATTTAACCGTCTCCGCCTGCTGCTCTCCAAGTCCGTGCATATTGCTTATAGCTTTAGCAAACAGTGCCGGATCCTCCTGAGCCAGATTCTTGAATCTCTGCCCCTCAGAAGTATTCCCATCGATCCAATCAACCGCCGTGATAAATAACGTCTGTGGTGCCTGGGAAGAAGGCTGGATGGAGTCGGGAACGTCGGATGAAAGAGAAATAAAGCCCGTGTCGGTTTCCACGCCTGCGTTAGTCTGGATCAGAACATCATCACCTTTGAGCAATGCCGCCGGAACAGCTCCATTGACCTGTTCCGAGGCAAAACCAGCCTTAAGCAATGAGCTCTGCACCTCACTGCCGGAAAACCCCTGACCTAAACAGGCCATACCTATTTCACTGGCACTCTTGCCGCCGTTTTTAAGATTGCTCACTATACCTTCCAGAGTATATCCAGCCTCAGCCAGCCCGCTTACCGTGCTTCTAAGCGCGTCCCCTTCTCCCGATGGTTCCTCTGTTCCAAGCGGAGTGCTGAGAGAATCATATGGCACCTGCTTATTGTCGATCTTAGACGAGTCAACCCATTCCCGGGAATTCCCAGAGGTCTGGATCAGCTCATTCTCATCCAATTGGGCGACGGCGGCTTCCGAAAAGACCAGAAACATAAGAAAAATTATCCCAAGAAGCAGATTAAATATTTTCTTTAGGTCATTCTTTTCCATCGGAAACCTCCTGATAGTTAAAAAAATCTTACTCAGTCGGACGTTTTTTTATAAAAGTAAAAAATACTTTTTAAAAATA
>JAGYOO010000217.1 GCA_018399295.1 Candidatus Omnitrophota bacterium
GCTTACTCTTGACTGCTGTTTCCTTAATCGCCATACGTTTCCGCCTCCTTTATCGCGTGAAGCCGAGGGAACTCCTCAGCTTTTCATCGTCCCTGATCTGCTCGCGAACTGCTTCATCATGCTCCCGGTCTTTCAGCTGGTTAATGCACAGGTCGCACAGATCCATTCCGTCATACTTCTTCAGAACAAAGCCGGAGTTGGCGGCCCCGGTATCGTCATCGAGGCCGCCCCTCCCGCACCGTTCACACGGTCCATAAACAGGAAGTCCCATTACGCGGACGTTCCTCCACCACGGCTCCACGGCCGGCCCTTGAGCATTACTCCGAACCGCTCGATCACGTCGGCCAGTGAACCCTTGGTCTTTTTATCCTCATAGTAGCTAAACCGCGGCGCCTGTCTTTCATGGAACTGGAAATCCTCATGCTGACGTTTTCCCATGTAGAAGGCGCTGTCATCCAGATAAGCCCAGTCCAGCGGGGAAGCGGTTCCCTGCCAGATGTTCTTATCGTTAAGCTGGCTCTGCGGGTAGCCTTCGGTAGTCTGAAGGATCCGTTTGGCCATGTTGAAGTCACTACCGCGCTGAGTCAGCAGGGTATCCACTTCCTGATTGACCGGCCGCCCGAGTTCGTCATAGGCGATCGTCGAGGTGTGGAGATTGAAGATCTGCTCAAACGTAGTAACGTCCAGATCCAGACCGGCAATCGAGTTGTAATACGTGCTGCCGTCTTTCTTGGTGAACTCGTTACCGGAAAGCGCGAACAACGGCTTGCTGTCGTACATCAGATCCCCGGAAGGATCGGTCTGGCCTTCATGCGAACCGTTGAATACCCAGTCTCCGGCCAGCGCGCCGCCTTCGTTGAACACGCGCGAACACAGCGTTTCCTTGGCATCGATATCCGACTCGGTCCAGGTCCGTGACAGCTTCTTCAGGAAGTTGCTGACCTTGACGTTATCTTCAACCGCTTCAAAGCCCAGAGAAACACCGTCGCTGAACGTCCAGTACTTCACATAGAACGGCCAGCCCTGCCCGGGGCTTTTGTAGTTAATTTCCTGATTCTCTACAAGGTGACGTTCCAGCGCCCCCAGGCCCAGCAGCTGCGTCTCTTTGTCTCCGGCGCCTTTGACTCCATTGACAACCTTGAAGATCTGGTTGTAACGGGGCTTCAGAGCCTTTTTCTTCTCGAAATACACCTTGTACATATCTTTAAGATATGCCGCCGGTGTGTTACTTCTTACTCCTGCCATTTTGTTACCTCCTCAATTAAGATTAACCTTGACTTACGCCCTTATTCCCACATGGTCTCCGGGTTCATCCGGACATCTACATAACCATCGTCCGCGGTTGCTGAAGAAGCGGCCTTACCACCGACAACGATCACTGTCCCCTCGGTATCGCTGGTCAGGTTGACCTTCTGGATATTGGAGACAACCGCCAGATCCACCTTGGTCCCGATAACCGAGTCGGAGTAATTCACCGTGTAGGTAGAACCGTCGTAAGCCAACGGCAGGCGAAACTTCGCCGTCAGATCGTCAATACACTTGAGCTTTGTTCCGCCCTCAGTCGCGCTGCAGGCCAGGTCTCCGCTCTCTACATGACCCATCAGCGTGGTGCTTCCGTCTCCGGCGATCTCGCCCCGGCCGGATCCGTCATTGGTCACAAACCGGCCGCTCTGCAGCTTTACCACTTCACTGGCACCCATTGGCAGCGGATATCCCGTGCTTCCCCCGCCAATGTGTCCAAAAGTAAGTTCCTTAGCCATTGATTCCTCCCTTAGTCTTTCTTAAATGTTCCGTCTCGTTTTAACTCGAGATACGCTTCGTACATCTCTTCCTCAGTGTCCAGGCTGGCGAACATCTGTCTGGCGTCCTCTTTATCCGTATCCGTGAGGCCTCTGACCGAGTGTTTGCCGCCTCCACTACCGCCGCCAACCGGGGGCAGCTTCGGCTTGCTGGACTCTTTGCCCTTCTGCAGACCGCGTTCATAAGCCGCCTGTTCGCGCTCATCCGCCTGTTTACCCTTGGCCCAGAACAGAAGATCCTCAAAATCCGGATCTTTCATCTCTAAGATCGAGCGCGGCGGATACTTCTGCAGCAGCTTATCCACTTCAGGCCTGTACTCCTTGTCCTTGCCGGTGAGCTTGCCGAGAAACTCCTGCTTTCTCTCCTCGGCCTTTGCAGATAGAGCCTCGTTTTCCTCTTTCCGGACCCGCTGAACGTCGAGCTGAAGATCCTTTAGAGCCAGCTTGAGAACTGCGTCATCCATCATCTCTTCGGTCAAGTCGCCTTCCTTCTCGCGGTAGGCTTCAATGACCTCGGCCTTGTTGAACACCTTGCCTTCGATCGAGATCTCATCGTCTGTTAGCACGATCTCCGGCTTTCGGCTGGCGTATTCCCGCAGCTGCTGCTTGTCTTTCTCCCATGCCGACTGCATTGATTGCAGGGCCTTGGCCATTGCCAGCGGTTCGCCTTTGTACTTCTCAACAAGTCCTTTGCGGCCCTTGAGGATCTCCTTGGCCTTTAGCGGGGAAATATCCTCCTCCTTGGCCATATCCAGGGCTGCTTTCTCAAACTCATCCTCTTCAGCCTTCTTCTCCGCCGCGGTGATCTCCTCCTCCGTGGCTTCTTCGTTCAGTCCGAGCTTTTGCGCCCGTTCGGCCAGGGCTGCAGCCTTTGCCTCTGCGTCCTCGTCGCTGCCGGCATCTTCCGACTTCTTGCCCTCATCATCATCCTGCTGGCCGTCATCGTCGTCTGCCTGCTTGCCATCGTCATCCGGGTCTTTCTCGTCCGCCTGCTTTTTCTCGGGGTCAGGATCCGCGTCCTGAGTGCCCTTGCTGGGTGGGACCTCTTTACCCGCTGCCTCGGCCTCGACTTCCGCTTGCGCTTCCCTGGCTATTGCGTCCAGATCAATCTCCATCTGCTTCCTCCTTGTTTGCGAGCCCGTCTCCGGGGTGTCGCGTCTCTATCTGAGCCAGGCTTTATGCCTGGGTGTCATTCAACAAAAAAAGCCCAGACCAACGGCGTTAACCGTTAAATCTGGGCTTCTCAGAGCCTCTATTGTGCTATCTCCGGCGCTCTCAGGCGCTCACTTTGTCAATCTGTTCTACAGCTTCCTGCCGTTCACTCCACTCCGTTACAAAATTATATTCCATGCTGAAAAACTGGTCCAGCGAGAACGCATGGGCAACCCTG
>JAGYOO010000218.1 GCA_018399295.1 Candidatus Omnitrophota bacterium
CTTTCAAAATAATAAGCGGAAAACTTTCCCGCCGGGACTTCGACCTCCCGCTGTCCGATCATTTGGATCCGGTAACTCCGCAGCGGCAGGTTTACCAGCCGGCTCCACCCCTCTTCCAGTTCCGGGACACGGCGCAGCATATGGGGAAGCAGCAGAGCGTTATGAATCGGACCATCCTTCTCGATTGTCTTCGTTTCCTTTCCGAAACGTTCTTTGACGATCTTCAGCACGTAATTTTTCTGGTCATAGATCTCCTGAATACGTTCGGGTTTAATCAGGCGCGATACCTCCCGTTCTACCAGCAGCGGCAGCAGTGTCTCGCGGTCACCGTATATGTTTTCAATGTCGGAAAAGTTAACCACTTTGGTTTCAAACCTTAACAGGTCCGCCTTCACGCCGGCGACCTCCGCGGCGCCAACCATGTGATATCTCGCCTCTCCCACATCAAACCCCTTGAACCTGACCTTGTAAACTACGCGTTCTCCGTAATAGCGCCCAATCTCACCGGAACCGCCGGCCACGGGATCTTTGATCATTTTTCTGGCCGAAGGCGACAGACCGGAGATCACGGTTATCGCCAGGGCCGCGGCCAGCACCACGAACAGTATTTCATGCAAGAATGTTTTTTTCATCAGCCTCTCTCAATATCTCCTGAACTTCACCATCGTCAACATCATACCAGTTTTCATATACCTGAGCCACTGCCTGAAACCGAAGCGGCGTTTCCAGAATAACGACGTCATCGGCGATAAGCTCCATCTGCCGTTTCTGTTCCTGTCCGGAAACCGGAGCGGCGATTACTGTTTTTTCACACTCCCGCTTTCGGCAGAATTCCACAGAGACCCGCATCGTGGATCCGGCGGCAATACCATCGTCCGCCAGGATTACGGTTTTTCTCTTCAGATCCGGAAGAGAGAGATCATTCCTCAACGCCCGTTTCCGGCGGATGATCTCCTGTTTCTGTTCTTCGATAACCGAGTCTATCTCAGATGCCTCCAACCAGCGGCGCGCGTCTGGATCAATAAATACCGTTCCATCCTCAGCTACCGCGCCAAATCCCGCCTCCGGATTTCCCGGCAGCGGCAGTTTCCGGCTTATCAAAAGAGAAAACCGGCATTTTAATATTCGGGCCGCTTCAAATGCCACACTTACTCCGCCACGGGGAATCGCCAACACCAGGGGATCCCGGTAATGGAAAGGTTTCAGCGCCTCACCCAAACGTCGGCCGGCATCGCTCCGGTCACGAAACTTCACGGTCCTCACCCAACCGGCTCTCTGTTCCGGCTTTCAGGAACCGGGAAAGGAGCAGCGGCAACAGAGCCAGCCCCAAGACAATCAGACCTGAACCTCGGTAATAAAGATTATCCGCCCGCAACAGCGGCAGCCCGGCCAGAGAGGCGTTTATCACGAAATGAGCAACAATTACGGTTTCCACTCCATACTTCAGAAAAACCGCGCCAAAAACAAGCCCGGCCAGGGTAAGTTCAATCCCCCGGATGTACGCGGGAAATACCGGGTATGTCGAATGGCCGAAGGCCCAGATCACCGCCGGCAGCAACAGTGCCAGCCAGGTAAACCGGAACCATTTTTTTATCAACGGTATGGCAAACAAACGGAACATGTACTCTTCGCTCAGGGCCGCGGTCAGGGCCACGGTCAGGGGAAACAGAAACGGCATCGCCGTAGTCAGGATGTTGGAGTACTGTACTTCCGGCGGCATCCAGATCGGGAAAAACCGGCGTCCGGCCAGATAAAACACGGTAATATATCCGAGAAACATGAACCCCAGAGCGTAACCGGGCAGGATATATCTCATGGCCCGGACAGGGGAAAGCTGCTGCACGCGCAATGCATCGAACAACGGGGTCCCGGTTACCGCGGTTTCCCGGGCCAAGGATTCACCGGAAGAACCGAACAGGAATATTATCAGTCCTACCAGCAGAGCACTGATCATCGCCGTCCCCGCTGCTATCCCCAGATAAACACCGCGGCTCATAGTATCCGGATAGCCGGCCCAGAGCAGCGGAATATTGTTAAAGAATGAGACAACCGAAAGAAGTCCGACCAGCAGGCCGGAAATAAGTCCGAACTTCCAGTTAATCCGATCTTTTTTATATTGAATAAACAGTATCGTCACCGCAGAGATTACCAGCATGAACATCAGGACCAGGCTGATAATCGACAGCATCTGCCCCAGGGAGAGTTCCGCCTGAATACTCCGGCCGAAAGTTTCCGGGACTTTCAGATAACGGGAAAAATAACCCGGCCGCGAGCCGTAGATCTCCACGCTGACCCGTAAGGTTGCCTCGCCCACGGAGAAATCCCGATGTTCCCAGACAAACGAATAATCAGTACGATTGGGGCGTTCCGTCTCGTTCCTGTCCTTCAGCGCGAACTCATTCAGGTCCACTCCCATTTCGCGGACAAAATTGGCAGCCAGCTGCCGAGCCTGATCAAACGTCAGTCTCTCCCCCGGGGCCTCTTCCAGAATAGAATAACTGAAGTCGATAATTTCGCCTGTGGCCGGATCGATATCGACTATAAATCCTTCCTTTTCCAGTTCCCGGAACCAGCGTACCCGCCAATACCAGACCGGCACGCCCTCCCGGATTAGTTCATTGCTCCTTTCGATCCCCTGAGTCTTCTGAAGATAAATAGAGGCCTGTTCATGCGAATCGAAATAAACGGTCCGGAAATATCCTTCCAAAGAAAAACCCTGCTCTTGGAGAAAGTCGGCCGCCTGTTCAGCGGCCTGATCGCGGTCTAATTTAAGATTGACCGAAGCCACGGGAAAGGCCTGTTCATAAAATCGGATGAACAAAAACAGACCGATCAGTCCTCCAAGCAGCCATAGTAATCCTTTTTTTTCTGGCCTCATGTTTTTTCCTTTCCGGATGCTGAAAATAAATAATACCGCTTCTTATTATAAGTGTAAACAGTAAATTAACAAGCAGCGGCCAAAAGTCCGAAGTCCACGGGCAGAAGTCAGCATATCCACAGTAGGTTATAGGTTATAGGTTGTAGGTTGTAAGTTGTAGGTTGTAGGTTGTAGGCCCTAAAGGGCATCCAGCTGGGGAAATTTACAATACTGTAAATTTCACAGGAGCAAATACGCAAAGCATTAAAAAACTGCCCAAATGCTCTCGTCTTCTGCTAATGAGCTTATGAGCTGTGAGCTAA
>JAGYOO010000219.1 GCA_018399295.1 Candidatus Omnitrophota bacterium
AGCCGCCTGATGTCCGCAGCCTCGCTCTCATCGAGCTCAAACTTCAGGCCGTCGATCTCGATTACGTTATCTTCGAGTTTTATCTCATCCGCCTCCATCCACCAGGAGTTAAGCAGGATATGAGGCACCTTCTCCTCTGCCTCTTCCCTGTCCGGGAAGACACGCATGATATCCCGTCCCAGGGGATCGTCGGCCAGCAGGACGATCTGAGTGGTTCGGGTATCCTTTGTCTCCTTCTCCCCGGGGACATATATGCCTTCATCGGTTTTAGTCCACTCGGTCTCCTCCACGATTATCACGGCCTGTGAATCAAGCTCGCCCAGTCTTTCATCGAGTATCCCCAGCAGTTTCTTTCCGTTTACACCGGCTTCGGCGGGAACATGGTTCTGAATGTAATCCTTAATCGGATGCATGTTCTTAAACGTGTACTCCCGTACACCATCCACTGATTTCGGATGCAGAGCGCTTATGTCCATCTTGTAGCCGTGGATCGGTTCGCCGGCGGCATTCCATTTTACAGAAAGGGTGAAATGAGGACCGATTTTATTGATAACCCGCCTGGCCTTGACATCGCCGGCCAGGTAGTAATCTGACCACTGGGCTCCGTACGCGTTGGTGACCGTTACCTTTTGCAGAAATACATCTTTATCGTACAAGCCAGCATCCGCGGCGTCTTTCCTTATCTGTTCCGGTATATTCTCTCCGAAACTGTCATTCAGGACATTGTCCAGAGAAACCAGTTCCGTGTCATACTCAACACTGAGTAGACGTTGATAGTCAGAATCAACATCGGAATTCGGATCGTTGTCATAATAGAGGATGCTCCTGGTCGGCTTATAGACATTGTCTTTATCATTGTATTCCCTTACTTCTTTCCACCTGCCCCAGGCGGATTCCCTCATCCGGCCCAGCGCGTCGTAATGCTTTGTCTTCACGGTTACATTCGTACCGTTTAACCGTCCGTCGTCAAAGGCCTTGAAAAGCTGCGCCTCCACCAGTTCCCAGGCCTCACTGTCGCTGGGATCACTCTGAAGCCGTCTTAATGCTTCAGTTTGAGGGACGGTGAACTCCACCCTGGTCAGGTCTTCCATGGTCCTGACCGTTTTCCGCCCTGACTCGTCATACCCTTCAGCTTTGGCCGCGGACAACAGGGATAAAATGCCTTTATCATTCTGTCCGAATGAAAGACGGTAAATCTCTCTTCCGAGCCGATCTCTTATTACCGATGTGTAAAGGATATCGTCTTCTGTGCCGGTCTCCTCGGAAATAACCTTGCCATACCTGTCGAACTCGGTTCCTGTGATCACTCCCCTGTTATCTGCGAAGCCTTCACTAACCGCATCGAGGCGGCCGTTCTCAAAATCCGTTATCATCTTGGCGAACTGTTCCGTCTTTCCTTTGTTGAACATGGCGTCGAAAGAGAGGGAATCGGCCACTTGGCCTTCTTTACTAAGAGAGATATTCAGGTACTGTCTTTTCTCTCCCTGTTCGATATAAGAAATCCTCCCGGCTTCGCGGCTAAGTGTGCCGGGCTCGTACCGTATATCAGTTCTCTGCCTGCCAGTGTCGGTGTCTTTAATGAAATGCTCCAGAATTCCATCGCTGTACCATTCGATGACGCTCTGGTCGTTACTAAGGTGGTCGATGCTCTTTACACTGGTTTCCCCGGTTTGCTCATTGATACTTAGGGTTTCCTTGGTCTCCAGCAGGGCCCCGCGGCCGGTGTCCTTGTCATAAAAATACTTTCTCGATACGGCAGCCTTTCCTCTTCTACCCCAGGCCTCCTCGTCATAAATGAACTCGGTTTCCCGGGTCTTGACGAAAATATTATTTTGAAGATAACCGTCGTCCCGGCGTATAGTCTTGCCCCTTTTGTCCTGGACGATGAAGTAGACCTGATCGTTGTCCAGATCCTGTATTCGGAAAGTGCTCTGACGGGTCTTTTCATCAAAGCTTACTCGTTCGGCTGTCTCGGAAGGTTCTTCGCGCTTATAATCCGGCTGGGATAAATTCCCCCGATTTGCCCAAGTTTCACTTTTTACCGTACGCCCGGTCTCGTCGAAGCTGTTTACAACTATCCGCTTATCCGTGATTGTCATCACCGGCAGTGTCGACGCTCTGGTATAGACCTCAAGCATCTCGCCTTCAAACTGTTTTTTGGTCTTTACTATAGTGATCGGTCTCTCAAGATCGCTTAGATCATAACGCAGGACTTCAGACTCTGATACCGCGACAGCACCCTTTACCGCGTCGGCCGCTATTGTTCCGCTTAGATTATCAAAAGTACTGATCTTTTCGATCACTCCAAACTCATTGACATCATACTCAGTGATCTCCCGTTCAGTTATCTGACGGATCAGCCGGCCCTGTTCATATACCTTTAGCTCTTCTTCCCAGGTCTGGTGGTTAGTGTAGTCGAACTCATATTTTTCTTTTACCGGAAATTTCAAGCCGATCAGAACTTTCGCGCCGTTATATTCTCCCGGGAATATCCATCCCCGGCGCTGATACTCATTCTGCAGATACACCGGCAGATTTTGGAGCTTTGTGAACTGATCTTTAAGTTTATCTTCTCCGACAAATACCCCGCCTTCCAAAACCTTCCCGGTCTCCCGGTCATAAAGCACGAAGCCTCCCTTGGCCATCAATTCCGGCTCCGCGTTTGCGAACTCCAGCTCGGCTTGAAGCGAATCGATATCCTGCTCCACCTTGGCCTTATTTACGTTCGGAAAGACCTGGACTACCTGTCGATTCGCGGTATCATAGTAGGCAAAGCCCCGTTCATCCTTCCACAACAGATAATCCTGGTTAAGCAGTTCCCTTACCTGTCTGTCGGAGAAATCCCCCTTCTTTAGCAACTCGCGCAGCTTCTCGCGATCAATGATCAGTTCTTGCAGTTTTTCTTCTTCCAGTTCACGAGCCGGTTCTCCTAAAATGATCTTCGGCTCAAAATCATTAGAATCCTTCCGGATACCCGTGCTATAGGTCTCCTCGGCATTCCTATCGTAACTGGTAAACCTTACCGGACCACTTTCTATCCGAACTGAATCATACGGACTGGTTCCGGCCTTGGCGAACCCAATCCAGACAGCCGCGGCAGTACTGCCAAAGGCCTCTGGTGAGACAAAGACGGAATCAGCAAAAGGTCTGATTCCGGTCGCGGT
>JAGYOO010000022.1 GCA_018399295.1 Candidatus Omnitrophota bacterium
ACCGGGCGCGCCTTCAGGCAGGGAAAATTTTATTAACAAATACGCAAAATAGCGTATAATTGATTGTGCGTAAACGAGCAAGGAGATATTATGGCTGTAAAAAAAATTCTTCAGTTTCCTGAGGCCGGGCATGTTCTGAGAGCGAAGTCAGCTCCGGTCCGTCCGGATGATCCGGAGTTGGCGGGGAATATCGCTGATCTGCGGGATACTCTGCTGAATACGGCTAACGCGCTCGGGCTTGCCGGTCCGCAGCTGGGAATCCTTAAGCGGATTTTTCTATTGCGGAAGGATTATATTGCTGAGGATCTCGATCCGGCCTCACCGCTTCTTTCCAAAAAGGGGAACCTTCTTGTCTTTATTAATCCCAAGATTATTTCTGAAAAGGGAGTGCTGCACCAGGAGGAAGGCTGCCTGAGTGTAGCCGGGGAGTATCCAAAGATAACGCGTTCCCGTGTGGTCAAGGTCCGATTTCAGGATGAAACCGGAGAGCAGTATTACGAGCGGTTTAAAGACTTGGGGGCCCGGGCGGTGCAGCAGGAGATAGATCATCTTAACGGTATCCTGATAATCGACCGGGAATGATCGAGATCCTGGCCATGGTTATGGCGATTATCCTGCCGTTTTGGAATATCCCGCTGATCCTGCGGATTATCCGCCTGCGTTCTTCGCGGGATATCAGTATGTTCTGGGCGCTGGGGGTTTGGCTGTGTTTTGTGCTTATGTTTCCCGCGGCCCTGTCTTCACCGGATCCGGTTTGGAAAATTTTCAGTCTGGTTAATCTTGTGTTTTTTTCACTGGTGGTTTTTGTCGTGCTTTTGTTTCGAAAAAAAGAGGTGGCAAAGGATATGGAATTTGAAAAGGTGGTAAGTAAAAGAAGCAGTGTTAGAAAGTATCGACCAGAATCTTTGCCGCGTGAATTGCTGCAGAAGCTGGCTGCGGCCGGGGCTAAGGCTCCTTCCGCCCGCGGAGTCGAGCCGTGGGAGTTCGTCATTGTGACTGAGAGGGATGTTCTGGAAAAACTGGCGGGGATCTGTCCTAACGGTGCTTTTCTTGCCAATGCCGCGGCCGCGATTGTTGTCTTTTGCCGGGATACCAAATATTATCTGGAAGATGGCTGCGCGGCGACCGAGAATATTTTGCTGCAGGCAGCGGCAGAGGGGCTGGGTGCTTGCTGGATTGCCGGCGATAAAAAGGATTATGCCTCCACGGTGACGGCGATGTTCAAGGCCCCGGCCGAGGTCAGGCTGGTGAGCCTGATAAGTCTTGGATGGCCGGAAGAAGACAAACTGCAGCAGAAGAACCGTCAACCCGATTCTCTTGTCCACTGGGAGAAGTTTTGACTATGCTGTCCCGCCTGACTTTGGGTGTCGCGATTTTTGCTTTAATTCTTGCCGGCGCGGCAACAGTTTTTAATGATTCGGCTGAGCCCCGGTATGCCTGGCATCTGAACTCCGCTACGGGGGAGATATATGTTTTTGACCGTTCCAGCGGAAAGATATATATTACTTCCGCCGATACCGCGAACCAGTACCGGGAAGAGGTATGGACAGTGCTCAATCCGGTTCGCGCGGCGCGCCAGGTGACGTTGCAGGAATATATGCGCGACCGGGATGGCCGGCAGATGATGGAGCAGGCCCGGGAACAGGCGGGGTCGGATGAGTGAGGGGTAGTTCAACCCAGCGAAAGGGATTGAAAGTGGAGGAAAAAAGAAAGAGTTTTAGATTCCGGGATAAAGGCTGGCTTGGGTATCGCAAAAAAGATGATTCGGATTTTAAGATTACGGAAATAAAGGATGTAAGCAGCATCGGATTTAACATTTATGCCCACGAAAAACTGCAGGAAGGCGAGGATCTGGAGATAGAACTTTCTTTGCCGGGGAACGGTAAATTGCGCGTTCCCAGCCGTGTGGTCTGGCAATTGGCCGCGAGTGAGGGCCGTTATACTACCGGCGGTAAGTTTGGCGAACTTACGGATGAGGCCAGAAGCAGTTTACAGGGATTTGTCGAAGACTTTGCCCAAAGGGTCTCGGAGAGGAATAGTTTCGGCCGGAAGCTTCTGGCTCAAGAGATAAAGTTTTGGTTAGTCGGAGAACCTCAGCAGGAGTATTTGGGGAAAAGCCTGGAGATAAGCATGGGCGGAATCCGGCTGGTTACGGATGTTCACCTGGAGATCGGAGTCCGGTTGAAGGGAAGGCTGCAGCTGGCTGCTGCAAACGTGACTTTTACCGGCAGAGTGATCTGGGTTCAGGAAAATGATGGACAGGAATGCTGTGCCAGTGTGAGTTTTGACCGGAATATGGCTGATCGGGGAAAGATCTGCCGGTTTGTGGTTGATAAAGATCAGTAAAAGGGGCGGGATTGACCAGAAAAACAGTAAATGGTATACTCAAATCAGTATGCACCGGAATTATAGCTGATTTATAGAGACGGGTTTAACATGGATGTTGTTCCTGTGCTGATAAGGTTTATCTTCCCCTCTCTGTCTTTAAAGAGGGTTTTTTATTTTTAAGGAGAAGGTCTGTTGCCGGAAAAAAACCTGAAGTTCATCTGTATGACCGAATATAAGCCCGGGGGGCTGCCTCTGGACGGTTTATTGTTGTCCGGGGACGGCCTGGAATTGATCTCTGTTCTTACTGTCGATGAACTGCAGGAAAAACTTGGGCAGAAAAACGGATTTAACGGATTGATAATTAGTTCCCGCCTTGTCGAATCCGCGTTGGTTGAAAAGATCGCGGCGTCCGCGTTGCCGGTGCTTTTGATCCTGGAAGAAGACCAGGAGCATTCTGAGCCCGCGATTTTTCATAGTCTGCCACAGGTAGAGTTTGTGCGCCGGAATAAACTGGACCGGGAAAGCCTGCTTTCAGCTCTGGAGGATCTGCTTGCCCGCGAAGGATTAGGATCGGAGCCTTCAGTTCTCATCCCCGCGATGCAGGAGACCCTCAGCAGCCGGTTTTATTCGGAAATAGTAAAGTTAATGAATGAGGGGGTTGTCGCCGTCGATGTCTCTGGTACTCTAATTTTTATGAACGAGGCGTTCGCGGCCATGATCGATTCTCCGGCCTCCAAAGCTCTGGGCCTGCATATCTCTGAATTTATTGTTCCGGATCAGAGAAGTCTTTTTATCAAAGAGCTGACTGAGGTGATCGATAATGGTACCAAGCTTAGTTTTGAAACTGTTTTGCTGACCCCGGCCGCGGATAATATGCCTGTGCTTGGGAATGCCAGCCGCCTTCATAATGATGAAAATGAGATCATCGGGGCGTTTTGTACGTTCAATGATATTTCCGGGGTCAAGGAAAAAGAACGACAATTGACGAGTATGAACCATCTTTTGCGGGAGCAGGCCAGCCGCGATGGGCTGACCGGCCTCTGGAATCATCATACTATTCATCAGTTCGTGCGGGAGCAGTTCGAGCGTTCCCGGTCGGAAGACCGGAAATTGACGCTAATGATCATTGATATCGATTACTTTAAATCGATCAATAACAGTTTTGGCGACATGTTCGGAGACGCTGTTCTGACCGAGGTTGTCGGATTTATTAAAAAGGCTATTCGACCGCATGATATTGTCGGCCGTTCCGAATCCGACAAGTTTATTGTTATTCTGGACGGAATCGATTGGACGCAGGCCATGGCGGTGGCGGAAAAGATCCGGGCCGAGGTGGCGGAGAATCTGTTCCAGTATGAAGATAAGTCCTGCCGGCTTACGGTCAGTATCGGGGTGACTGATCTGGAAAACAGTAAGGCTGAGACTGCCCGGGGCTTTCTCGAGGCTACCGGACAGGCCCTGTTAAAGGCTAAAACCGAAGGCCGCAATACTGTCTCTTATTATCAGGATCTGTTGCATAAGCAACTGGTCGTGGAAAAGACGGAGGAAGTGGCCCGGATCGAAAAAGAGCTTGTGGAACTGGCCGACACCAGTAAGCGCTTGTATCTGGAGGCGGCCAAGGCGCTTATCGCCGCTTTGGAGGCCAAGGATCCGTATACCAAGACGCATTCCCTGAATGTAGCCGCCTATTCGGTAAAGATCGCCCGGGAGATGGGATTTTCGGAAGACAGGGTCGAGATGATCCGGGACGCCGCCCAGCTGCATGATATCGGCAAGATCGCGATTCCCGAACATATCTTGCTGAAGGGGGATCAGCTTAATCCTCAGGAGTTTGAGGTGGTTAAGAAACACCCGCTGATCAGCGTGCAGATCCTGAAAAAGATAAAGTATCTGGAATCTGAACTCCCGATAATCCAGTGTCACCATGAACGGCCGGATGGAAGGGGGTATCCCGGCGGTTTGCTGGGCATGGATATCCCTCTGGGAGCGCAGATCGTGGCTGTGGCCGACGCCTTCGACGCGATGCGGTCGTTACGGCCTTACCGGGGGACCCTGTCGCTGGAGGACTCAGTCGAAGAGTTGAGAAAGAATTCCGGAACCCAGTTTAATCCCACGATTGTGTATCACCTGCTCAAGGTGTTGGAACGGGAAGAGCTTAAGCCGGAGCGGAAACGGTTTCTTCAGGACCAGATCGCTCGTCTGAAGCAG
Source organism: Candidatus Omnitrophota bacterium (assembly GCA_018399295.1). Classification (GTDB taxonomy): domain Bacteria; phylum Omnitrophota; class Gorgyraeia; order B26-G9; family B26-G9; genus M55B170. The sequence goes on from JAGYOO010000022.1 coordinate 4,537, forward strand.
GAACATGATATCTCTCCCGAACGGTAGACTTACCGCGGTTCAGTGGGGATATTTGCGACACTGGATTATGCTGGTTTTGGCCGGTGAATTTGCACTACTATTCTTTAACCGCAGTCTTGTTTGTGGGTATCTTGTTATTGCCGGCTTATTCGGCGGGGCGCTTGGGCTGAGGGTCGTGCGGCTGTATCCGGGAAGGCCGGAGCCGCTTATGCTTGACGCCTCCGCGGTGTTGCTGGCTTTGCTGTTTTCACTCTTTGCCGGATGGCTTTCTTCGAGTCCATGGCGCCTTGGAATTATTCCGTTTTCTTCGCTTATTATACTGCCGCATCTTGTTTATATAGTGCGCACTCCCTCACTTAAATGAAGAGTTCTGAAAAAAAACTTTTATATATTTTTGATCTTGACGGAACGCTGGTGGATGCTTATGAGGCTATCCGGCAGAGTCTGAACTATGTGCTGGCCCTGTTCGATCTGCCGGGGGTGGACCGGGAAACGGTAAAGACGAAAGTGGGGCATGGCGATAAGAATTTCATTGAGTTGTTTTTTTCTCCCGATTCCGCGGAAAAGGCCCTGGGTCTGTATCGGCAGCATCACCGAAACTCTCTCCAGAAATACGTAAGACAAAAGCCGAACGCGCGGCTGTTGCTGTCCAGGCTTAAACGCCGGGGGAAAAAGCTGGCGATCGCCTCTAACCGCCCGGCTGCTTATACCCGGATAATCACCAGGGTTACCGGTCTGGACAAGTATCTTGATTTTATTCTTTGCGCGGATGAGATCGGCCGGCTGAAACCCGATCCGGCGATCATCCGGGTTATTCTGGATCAGTTCAAGGTCTGTCCGGAACAGGCGGTGTTTATCGGAGACATGGATGTGGATCTGGAGACTGCCGCGCGGGCGGATGTGGACGGGATTTATGTCCGCGGCGGATCAAGCTCTCCCGCGGATGTTAAAAAGTACTTGGATAAGTTAAGCGTTGACTCTCTCGATCAAATCCTGTCTCTTTTCTCCTGACTGAGGCATCGCCTTGTTCTTAAAGCTGTTTTTCCCGTTACCGTTTTGATAATATAATGTCCGGGAGTTAAAAAATGAGGTTTGTAAGGTATGCTTTTAAGAAGAAATTAGCCTGGGGGGTTCTTCAGGGAGATCGGATTCGGGAGATCTCTGAAGGACCGTTTAAAAGATCGCGGCTGGGCAACGGGTTTCTTGAATTAAGGCAGGTGCGGCTTCTGGCGCCGGCAACGCCGGGGAAGATCGTGCTGGTCGGGTTGAACTATCGGAATCACGCCCGGGAACTGGGGATGCGGCTCCCGCGTCAGCCCATAATCTTTCTCAAGCCCCCGACTGCCATTGTTGGTCCGGATGATGCTGTTATTTATCCGCAGAAAGTCAAAAGGCTGGATTATGAGGCTGAACTGGCTTTGGTTATAAAAAAATCCGCCCGGAACGTGGCGGTCCGTAATGCCCTGGATTATGTTCTCGGCTTCACCTGTCTCAATGATATAACCGCGCGGGATATTCAAAAGAAAGAAGGTCAGTGGACGCGGGCCAAGTCGTTCGATTCTTTTTGTCCGCTGGGGCCGGTCTTGAGGACTGACCTGGATCCTTCTGATCTGAAAATCCGTTCTTATGTCAATGGCAGACTGAAACAGGATTCAAGTACGCGAAATCTTATATTTTCGGTCCCGGAGCTTATATCGTTTATCTCCGGGGTGATGACTCTTTTACCGGGCGATGTGATCTCCACGGGTACGCCTCCCGGGATTGGCAGGCTGCGTCCCGGAGACCGGGTAAGCGTGGAGATCGAGGGCATTGGCAGACTGGATAATTCAGTAATAAAGGAAGACCTGAAAACCGGATGAAAGATAGTATTATCAGAACAGCCGGATTGCGGCCGGGAAACCGGAGCCCTCTGGGCGCGACACTTAAGCCGGATGGGGTGAATTTTTCTCTATTCTCCCGGCACGCGGATAAGGTGTTTTTACGGCTTTACGCGAACCCGGAAGACAGTCAGCCGCGGGAGATAATGCTGAACCGCTCCGCTGTCGGCTACTGGCATGTGTTTGTGGAGAAGGCGGGCCCTGGACAGCTTTATGCTTTTCGGATTGAAGGCGCTTATAAGCCGGATCACGGATTAAGGTATAACCGGCATATGCTGCTGCTGGATCCTTATGCCCGGGCCCTTTCCGGTCCTTGTGAAAACAGGGACGGCAGTCTGTTTGATTATGAGCCTTCTTCCGGAGAATGGCTTTCTCCCGGCCGCGTTGACAGCAGTGCTTCTATGCCGCGGTGTGTGGTGGTTGATGATGGTTTCGATTGGCAGCAGGTTCCGCGCCCGCTGGTGCTGCCGGAGGAAACCGTGATTTACGAGGTCCACGTGCGCGGGTTTACTCAAAATGCCGCTGTGGAACACCCGGGAACTTATCTGGGGCTTATTGAAAAGATCCCTTATTTGAAGCGGTTGGGGGTGAATACGGTGGAGCTGCTGCCGGTGCATGATTTTCATGTCCGCAAAGCGCTTCTTGATCAGGGTTTGACTGAGTACTGGGGATATAATTCAGTCGCTTTTTTTGCTCCGGCCTGGAAATATGGTACCCGCTGCCGGCCGGGCTGTCAGGTGGAGGAATTCAAGATAATGGTTCGGGAACTTCATCGGGCCGGGATCCAGGTGATCTTGGATGTGGTATACAATCATACCGGAGAGGGCGATTATCTCGGGCCGACGGTCTGTTTCCGGGGTATTGACAACCCGGGGTATTACGTACTGCCGCGTGAGCGTTCGAAAAAATTTTATGAGAATAATACTGGCTGCGGAAACGACTTTAATTGTCAAAATCCCATTGCCGGTTCTTTGATTATCGATTCTCTTTACTATTGGAATGAACAGATGGGTGTAGACGGGTTCCGGTTCGACCTGGCTCCGGTCCTGTTCCGGGGGCCAGAAGGGTTTTCTCCGGATGTTGCTTTCAGCCGCCGACTAAGCAGAAAGAAATTCAAGTCAAACATCCGGTTTATCGCCGAACCCTGGGATGTGCGGACTTATGAGTTGGGTAATTTTCCTTCTGAATGGTGGGAGTGGAACGACCGGTACCGGGACACGGTCCGGCGGTTCCTTAAAGGCGATCCCGGCCTGGCCGCGGAGTTTGCCTCCCGCGTTACTGGTTCGGCTGATCTGTTCCAGGGGCAGGGCCGGACCCCGGCCTGCAGTGTTAATTTTGTTACCTGTCATGACGGATTCACGCTGAATGATCTTTTTTCCTATAACTCTAAACATAACGAGTCTAATGGTGAAGGTAACCGTGACGGAAGCGACAGGAATTTTTCCTGGAATTGCGGTGCTGAGGGGCCGGTTGATGATCTCCGGATAAATTCTTTGCGTCTGAGGCTGATAAGGAACAGTATCCTCTGTCTGGTACTGTCGCTGGGCACGCCGATGATCCTGGGTGGTGACGAGCTGCGGCGAACGCAGCAGGGGAATAATAACGCCTATTGTCAGGATAATGAATTAAGCTGGTTTGATTGGAATCGGCTGGATCGGCACGGGGATGTCTTTGATTTTTTTCGGCAGGCGCTTGAGTTCCGGCGTTACTACGGATTTTGGAAAGTCACTGACTATGCCTCCCTGAAAATCGAATGGCTGGGGCCGAACCGGGAAAAACCGGAGTGGGATGATTCGGAGTTGCGGACCCTCGGGGTAGTCTGGCATCATTCCGGGAAAGATCCGCAAGCGCGAAGGTGCCTGGTGATTTTCAACGCTGATCCCAGGGAGAAGACATTTCTGCTGCCCCGGTTAAAGGCGGGCCGGGCTTGGTTCCGGGCCGCGGATACATCTTTAAAATCGCCGCGTGATTTTTCTTCCCCCGGCCGGGAAAAACCCGTGGCCCGGGATTATTATATAGTAAAAGGAAGAAGTTCCGTTGTCTTTGTCGAAAAAGAGGGAAAAGATGAGAAGTAAAAAATTGTCGATAAAATCCGGAATGCCGCCGGGAAGTCTGGTGCTGGTGGGAGCGGAAAGTGCTGAAGAGGTTCAGGTCAATCGTATTGAATTTAATGAGAAAGTTTTAAAAGAGTCCCAGGGGTTGGCTCCGGAGATGTTTGCCGTTGAGCCCGGGGTTGTGAACTGGATCAATGTGTCCGGGTTGCACAATATGGGGATGATGGAGATGATTCGGGAAAGATTTAATATCCATCCCCTGGTGATCGAGGATATCCTGAATACCTTGCAGCGGCCGAAGTTTGAGGATCATGGGGATTACGCCCTGATCAGTCTGAAGATGCTTCAGATCAGCGGGGAACAGGTTAGCACGGAACAGCTGAGCCTGATTTTGGGGAAAAATTTTGTTCTTTCTTTTCAGGAACGTTCCGGAGACGTGTTCGATCCGCTGCGGGAACGCATCCGGAACAAGCGGGGCCGGGTGCGCGGATCCGGCGCGGATTATCTGGCCTACTGTTTAATGGACGCGGTGGTGGATAATTATTATCTGGTTTTGGAGACTGTCGGCGAGGACCTGGAAGGGCTGGAGGACAGGATTATTAAAGACCCGACTGTGGACTATCTGCGGGTATTGTATGAACGAAAGCGGGATACCTCGCGGTTGCGCCGGGCGGTCTGGCCGTTGCGCGAGGCCATCGGCACTATGCGTTCTTCCGGTTCCGCCCTGTTTACTCCCGAGCTCCTGAAGTTTTTTCTCAGTGACGTGTATGACCATGTCTTTCAGATTATGGACACCACGGAAACCTTCCGCGATACAGTGACCGGAATGGTCGATATCTATCTTTCCAGTGTCAGCAACCGGATGAACGAGATAATGAAGGTGCTGACCATGATCGCGACGGTGTTCATTCCGCTGTCGTTTATCGCGGGTATTTACGGCATGAACTTCAATCCGACGGTCTCTCCCTGGAATATGCCTGAACTGAGCTGGCGGTTTGGTTATCCGTTTGCCCTTAGCCTGATGGCCGCGGTTGTTCTGATAATGCTGGTTATGTTTAAACGGAAAAAATGGTTGTAAAAAAGACGGGAAGATTCCTGCTTGTTTTGCTGCTCGTCATGCTCGTTCTGGCGGCACTGACGGGATATCTGCTGCTGTTTACCGCGCGGGTCCCGGTTTTCCTGTCCCGCTCCGCGCTTGAATATTATGTCGGAATAAAGATAAACACCGGCCCGGTTGAAGGAAGTCTGCTACAGGGATTGCGGATTGAGGCTATTCAGGCGCGGAATGTTCCCGGTCTTCCAAGTTCCGCTGAGGTCAGGATTCAGCGGCTGCAGTTGAAGGCCGAAAGCCTTGATCCGCGGAAAATATTTTTTACGATTATCAATGGCCGGATTCTGGCTCAGGACACGGATACGATCCTTTTCTACGGAGAATACGCGGCTGGCGAGCTTGATTTTAAAGTCTATTCTAACCTGCTGAACATTAACCCGGTATTGGAGGCAGTCGGGCAGGATATTGATATCTCCGGACAGGTAAGCGACGCGGATTTCCAGGTAAAAGGCAGTCTGAATAAATTGAAGATAACCGGAACGTTCCGGTTTGTTACGCTTGTCTACAATCAGTTTACTCTAAGGGATTGTCCGGGAGCGGTAAACCTGGAGGTTATTCCCGGAGTAAATTTTTCCGTTTTCGGGCAGGTGACTGTTTGGAGCGGAGAGCTGTTCACGCCTTATGCGACGATCGAGATCGCGGAAAGCACGGCCCGGTTTATGCAGCTGTCGGATAAGATTGCCCTGGATTTAAGCGGAACGACGCGGATTGAGCAGGTAAAGATAAATATTTCCGTGGGAGGGACGGTAGCTTCTCCGGAATTGAATCTGAGTTCTTCTCCGCCACTTTCCGAGTTCCGGCTGCTGCTGATGCTGGTTACCGGGAAAAAGTGGACCGGCACGCAGGAGGCCCTGGAACAGGGAGAGGTCACGCCGGATATGGCCCGGGATTTATTGGAGTATCTTTTCTTTTCCGGTCAGGGTGAGGGGCTGGCGGAAAAACTGGGGTTGAGTGAAATAACCTTTACCTATGATGATCAGACCCGTGGTGTTGGGGTCAGTAAAGAGATATCCAGCCGGACTGAGATCAAGTACGGTATCGAAGAAACTCAGGAAGAGGAAGGGGCCGGACCGGTAATAAGACAAAGGATCGGTGTGGGGTATAATATAACCGGAAATCTTTATCTGGAGGGTGAAACCGAAATGATCCGGCAGCCGGAAAACGATCCGGAGGGGCAACCGCGCACGGATGATAAGCTGATTCTTAAGTATAAAAAAGATTTTTAAAAAGGAGGGCGGAGGTTATGCGTATTAAACAGGTAGTTCCATTGGTTCTCGCCGGGTTTCTGGGTGTGTTTCTGGTGCAGAATTATCCGGTGGTTAAAATCCGGTTTTTGTTCTGGTCGGTCCAGGCCAGCCTGGCAATCATTCTTCTGGTAATATTCCTGGCCGGGGTGCTTGCCGGTTGGAGCGTATTTTCTATCCGCCGCCGATAGCCGGCTGTTAAAGGAGGTAAAATGA
>JAGYOO010000220.1 GCA_018399295.1 Candidatus Omnitrophota bacterium
AGAAATCCTCTGGCCGCAATCCGGATGGCGAGTTTTAACATTAATCGGAAGGTGGGTCAGCCTCGTATCGAAAAACAGCTGGAAACAATTGACAGGAAGCTGGAAGACAGCAATCGCATTATTAACGATCTGCTTACCTTTTCCCGCCTGCGCGTTCCTGAATTTAAAAAGTTAAAAATCGTTGATATTCTTGATGAGTGCGTGCGTCAGGCCCAACAGCACAATTCCAAAAAACAGATTAAGCTGGAAGCGGAGTACGCGGGTTTGCGCGGGGTGGAGATATTTGGTGACAGGCTTCAGCTTGAGGGGGTGTTTTTAAATCTGTTAAACAATGCCTGGGACGCTGTTCTGCCGGAAGCCGGGACGATCCGCGTTTCCGGAGCAACCGGCAGAAAAGCGATCAGCATTGGCGTTGCTGATAATGGGATCGGCATGGACAAAGAGACGGTCCAGAAAGTCGGCAAGCCGTTTTTTACCACTAAATCCGGCGGCACGGGACTGGGCTTGGCCGTGGCGTTCCAGGTCATTGGATTCCATCGCGGCAAGATAAACATTAAAAGCGAAAAAGGCAAAGGAACAATGGTCTCTGTCTGCCTGAGAATCGACCCCCACGATATCGAGGCGCCGCTGGAAAAAACAACAAAAAAGCACAGCCCGCCCCGGTGAAACCTTAAACCCACCTCGCAGGTGGGTTTAAGGTCGGGCTTGTCTTTCTCTCCCAGTGGTATATAATGTTCTCTGTAGCTGCAATCAGGATATTCCTGCCGAACCAATACTTCTACGGGATTTATGTCTTTAACCGCGAAAAAAATCTTAGCCCAATACTGGGGATTTACGAGTTTTCGGCCGTTTCAGGAAGAGGCCATCCGCTCGATTCTCGACGACCATGACACCGTAACCCTTCTTCCTACCGGCGGAGGCAAGTCGGTATGCTTTCAGGCACCCGCGCTCTTAATGCCCGGAACGGCCGTGGTCATCTCGCCGCTGATTTCCCTGATGAAGGACCAGGTGGATTTTCTGAAGGAGCTGGGGATCAGCGCGGAATGTTTTAATTCCAGTCAGGGTGTCCGGGAGCAACGGCAGGTGCGGGAGCGGCTGGCCGCGGGTGAGCTTAAGCTGCTGTATGTTTCTCCCGAACGGCTGATGATGGAGGGAATGCGGGAGCTTCTGCGGGGGCTGCGGATATCGTTTTTTGTGGTAGATGAGGCGCACTGTATCAGCCACTGGGGACACGATTTCCGGGCGGAATACCGACAGCTGGGAGTGATTAAAGACGAGTTTCCAAATTGCCGGATCCACGCGTTTACCGCCACCGCGACCTCTGAGGTCCAGCAGGATATCATCCGGCTGCTGAAACTTGAAGAACCACATTGCTATATCGGTCCCATCGACCGGCCGAACCTGACCTACCGGGTTTTGCCGCGCAAGGGCCGGGGGTTTGATCAGGTGGTGGACATTGTCCAAAAGCATCCGAAAGAACCCGGGATTGTGTACTGCCTGCGCCGGGATGACGTTGACCGGCTTTCCGCCGAACTGACCGAGCGGGGCATTGAAAACCGGCCCTATCACGCGGGATTGCCCGATGAAACGCGCCGGCGCAACCAGGAGGCCTTTTCATCGGAGGCGGTGGATATAATCGTCGCGACTATTGCCTTTGGCATGGGAGTCGACCGGTCAAACATCCGGTACGTGGTGCACGCGGCCATGCCCAAGTCCATTGAACACTATCAGCAGGAGACCGGCCGGGCTGGCCGCGACGGGCTGCCAGCTGAGTGCTGGATGTTTTATTCCGGCCAGGACTATAAACTCTGGGAGTTTATCAATGCCCAGTCTTCCCAGCGGGAGGTCTTGATGCGCAAGGCCTTGCTTTTGTACCAGTTCTGTTCTCAGCCGACCTGCCGGCACCGGTTTCTCTCCGGATATTTCGCCCAGGAATACGGCCGGGAAAACTGCGGGGCCTGTGATTACTGTTTGGGTGAGGTCGAGCTCGTGCCCGAGCCGCTGGAGCTGGGACAAAAGATACTTTCCTGTGTGGTCCGGGTGAAAGAAAAGTTCGGAGCCGATCATGTGGCGGATGTGCTTAAAGGCGTTTCTAAAGACAGCATCATCCGTTGGGGGCATGACGGGCTGTCGACGTTCGGCATCTTGCGAGAGGAGACTAAGCAGTATATCCGGTACATGATCGAACAATTGCTTGGCCAGGGATTTCTGCAACGGGAAGAACAGTTTCAGACCCTGAGTCTGACCGATTCCGGCCGTCTGGTGCTTAGCGGCGAGCGCGAACCCATCCTCGCCCTGCCCCTGGTCCGGGAAAAGAAGAAAGAGATCGCCCGCCGCCGCAAGGCCTTACGCGGCCAGGAGTGGGAGGGCATCGACACCGGGCTTTACGACGCCTTGCGCGAGAAACGGCTGGAGCTGGCGCAGGCCAAAGGCGTCCCGGCCTATGTTATTTTCGGCGACCGCACCCTGCGCGAACTCGCTCAGGCCAAACCTGCTTCAATAGCGGACATGGAAGGTATCTACGGCATCGGCGAGGTCAAGCTGAAAAAATACGGCAAGGCCTTTCTGGCGGTTATTAACAGGGAGGCGTTGTAGGTTGCAGGACGGAAGAAAAAGGACCTCCGAACATTGATTTAATCCCCGGTTTATGGTAACTTACAACTGAATTCCAGCATAGTAAAGATAAAGATCTCTCATGCTTCTGCGGAAGCATTTCGAAATCCTCGAATTTACTTCGTAAATTCTCGGAGGAGTGGCTGAGTGGACGAAAGCGGCGGTCTTGAAAACCGTTGTCCGGGCAACCGGACCGTGGGTTCGAATCCTACCTCCTCCGCCAGATAAAAAACCCTGTCTATTTTCGGACAGGGTTTTCTTTTTCTAGTAGGATTCGAACAAAAGGAGGTTTTAGGAGGGAAGATCGTTTCCTCCTATCGGGAACCCGGATTTTGTGTAAACAAAATCCGCCCGAAGGGGCGACCGGCTAAATTGTCAATTTAGCCGTGCTTGTCGAGGTCTGCCGAAACTCTTTAGAGTTCGGCCGTAAAACTCTTCCCTGCGAAAGGAAGGGGAATACTAAGGGGAAACCATTAGGGTTGCCCCTTAGGGAGTGGGTGAAGCGAGGATTGCCGAAGGCAAACGCAGCGAGCGACACGACGAA
>JAGYOO010000221.1 GCA_018399295.1 Candidatus Omnitrophota bacterium
ATGCACGTTAGCCCAGATGTCATAAAGAGCCGCGCGGGCGTCTTCCATGATCTGAACGAAACGTGAAAGTTTTCGGCCACGGATAATTTCCCAGGTAACACCAAGACCTGCACCGTATTTCTGGATTTCTGCGGTAACTTTTTCACCTGCGATGTCCCCATACTCAACCTTTTTTCCTTCCGGAATAAGTTTGAAGGTAATGCCGGTTTCAACAGTGGCGATTTCCCAAGACAACTGGTTCTCACCAAGCTGCATTCCACGAAAAGCTCTCTGCCATCCAAGGTCCCAGTCTTTGGTAAACTGATTGACAGTGAAGGCGTCTGTGGTTAATTTTGGAAGGTCGGAAGAACCAGCGAAAGCCTGAATACTTCTTTTTTCCGTCCCTGAAACAGGGCTGTGCATGAAAGCCTGAACCTGCTTAGTAAGCAGTCTTTGCTGCATAGCAAAGTTCAGTTTGTGATTCTTACCGCCAATGCGATAAGTACAATCATGGTAGTTTTTTTCTCGTCTCATCTCAGCAACGTTTGTCGCAAGATCGAACATTAGTTTCATATTCATGATTTACTCCTTAATTTTTTTGGCGGGTTTATGACTCAGACGATGTAGATCGTCCGTCAAAGTTTATCAGAACATAATCATCGCTAAGGGTGGCGTTTTCTATAGCTTGCCCACAACCGATATGTCCCGTATCAGAAACTTTGGTAACCACGTTATTATCAGGATCCCAGTAAACCGGCGTCCCGGCGGTGATCGCCTCCGCTGCTTTTAGTGCTTTAACCTGTGAAGCACGAGTAATAACGGTGTATTGCTCGATAACAGCGTTTCCGTCGATATCTTCTCCCGCGTCAGCGAAAGTAAAACCGATGCTGTTTACGCTTCCCGCTACGCCGGCAACGTCATCGCCTGTAGAAGCGGCAATGGTTAAGCCTGTTCCGTCAGCGTCCGACACAGTAAGGGCCAGAGATGCGTCATCCGCGGCCGGCGCGTTTGCTGTGATAAGCACGATAGAGTCATCAGTTCCGTCAACTGAGGCTGTGTACTTTTGTGCCAAGGTTACATTTTCGTTGAAAGCAGATACGATAGCGGCTGCCGCCTCGTCAACTGTTTCAGTTCCGGCAAACGCAACGTAAAAATCTGTGTCGATGGCGTTGCCGTCGGTCAGGTTCATGGTCGCTGTTCCTGCCGCAGTGTCAGGGGCTCCGTCAACGTCGTTAGCGTGTACCTGGTTCGTCCCGGGTGTATTGTCAATTGATATGACTTCCCCCGCGGAAATTGTGTTGGATCCGTCCGAAAGAGGACTTATAAAATCATAATCCCGTGAGCGGAGATCCATCTCTTTTGTTCTTGTTATGTTTTCAGACATAATTTGCTCCTTAATTTTGTGATAGACTGGCCTGGACCAGTTCATCAAGTTGTTCGTCTGTGCTTACTTCCTCATTCGTACCGTCGGAAGCCTTGTTGCCTTCCTCCTCGTCAGACTCTTTTTTGTCCGCTGGTTCAGAGGCAATTAAGCCGTCCTTAGCCAGCGACTGATAAGTCGACTCCTGAGTTTCGAGAAACTTTTTAAGACCTTCATTAGTCAGATCTTCCTGCTTAGCAGGGTCAAAGGTTCGTAAGTAAAACTTACGCTGAACCTGGGTAGCTCCTTCCGGTATAAGGCTTTCTAAGCGTGATGTTGCGTCCAGTGACGCTGTTTCCCGCTCCTTAGTCTTAACCAGGTTTCGAGCCTCTTCAAGGTCCGCCTGTAACTTGCTTCTCTCCTCGCTTAAGGTTTCGTTTTCGGTGAACAGTTTTCCAAACTTTCTATCGTCCTTCATCGTCTCTTCGTTGAAAAGCTGGTGAGGCCAGATGTTTTGTTCTTGAACTGCTTGTTTTATCTCATGAAAAGTAGGCATTTTGGAATCTCCTTCCGTTTTTTGTGTATTATCATCGGGTTCAAAAGCTTGAACTGATACCAGCCGTTTCGCGCCCGGAAACCCGGGAGTGTCGGACCTGGAATTACCCAATGCAATTCCTGTTAAGTTTGCTACTTTTGATGCTAAAACACCCGCAGGTGTCTCATGAACATCAACTTCGGCCTCTATACTGCAAACATCGTATTTATCGGCCTGCTTTGTATCAGGAAAATGCCCCACAACAATGTGATGAAGCTTTCCTGCTATCTCCTTGGAAAAATCAGCTACGACAGTGGCAATGCTCTCTCGTCCGCTTTCATAATTTGTAGCTGCATGTCCGTCAAAAAACTGTAAGCCTTTTCGGACAAGGCCTTTTAATGACTCCACAGCTTTTCTGGTCCAAGTGATCTTTTGATAACTGTCTTCCTGGACTACCCTCGGTTTACTAACACCCTCATGTATAAGGGTATAAGCCTGTAAGCATACCGGTTTCCCATTACTTCTCAGTCTAAGCTCACGCATAGTTTTCGCAGAGACCCTGCTTAGGATCTCCTGTTTTGAGATGGGGGCCTTGAATGCTTGTATTATCACAGGTTCTTCGCCTTTTGAATGTGAGACTGAATAAACGGAACGTCCTGTACCCGGACATACTTTTTCCGCTTCATATCATCAAACTGGTTAGGGCTCTTACTCTTTAGCTTTTCAAGTAGGGCCTTGTTTTCTTTCTTAGCAGCGGCAAGCTCTTTTTTAAGCTCCTCCATCTCCTCATTTGTCTCTTTTTTAGGGCTGTTTCTTTTTTTCGTACTGTTCTCTTTTTTAACACTGGAAGTTGTCTTCTCCTCGTACCCGGGTTCCCCGTCTGTGTAAAAATTCTTTTCTGTATTGTCCATTATTTTCCTCCATTAATGTTGTTATTGACACCGTTGTTCGGGCCTATATAATCCGGTCTTCCCTTCGATATGGTTGAGGGATCGTTGTTTTGAGATACGTTTTCAGGCTTTGCGTTATTTAACTCGTCCTGTTTAATAAACTGATTTGTTTTATAAGGATCGATTCCCGGCAGGGCGTTTTGATAATCCGCTCTGCTTATAATATTATCGTGATAAGCCAGGGAAAGGTTTTTAACCAGTTCGACTGAACGGGCAAAAGAAATCAGCGGTATATTTACTTCAAAATCCCTGCTTACAGAGCCTTTAAGAATACCCTTGTCTATGGCTATTTTTTGAGCTTCAAGCAGAGCATCATA
>JAGYOO010000222.1 GCA_018399295.1 Candidatus Omnitrophota bacterium
CCGCTGGGGAGATGCCGCAGGCAGACGCAGGAAGAAGTCTTATTTACCTTCTGGCCGCCCGGTCCGGCGGCCCGGATAAATTTTTCCTCAAGATCCGCTTCCCGGATTCCCAGACGTTTCATCTCCCCGCGCAATGCTGTTTCTTTCTCCGGCGAGACCTTGAATTTTCCGCTGAATCCGCTGTCCATGTTTTCCCTCCGATGTCTATTTTATCAGAATCCGGGAAAAGGGGGAAACATAGTTCTCTGATGGTAATATCCGCTGTCTGTCTTTTGACTTCTGTTCTTCGAATTCTGTCCGCTTGAAATATAAGTCCTGGCGTAATATAATTTAATCGCAGGTTCAGGTTAGGATTATCCTATAAACCATGACCCCTAAAAAAAATACTACAAGTAAATCATCCCGAAAAGTTAAAAGCCATAAAAAGCTCGCCATTGCCCGTTCTCACTCTCAGGAAGCCTTATTCGAAAGCATGGAGATATATCAGACATTGTTTGAGATCTCTCCGGATTCAATGACGATCACTGATCTGAAAGGAAACATCCTGACGGTTAATGAATCATCAGTCCGGTTGCACGGGTATGATTATCCTGAGGAACTTATCGGGAAAAATGTTCTCAGCATGGTCCATCCCCGCGATCGGGAACGGTTCGCGGGGATGATGGAAAAGATGGAAGAGCTGGGGGCAATCCGTAATCTTGAACTTTCCCTGCTTCACCGCAAGGGCAGCAGTTTCATGGCCGAGATAAACGGCTCAATAATCAGAGACCACACTGGTCGGCCTCGCGGTCTTATCGGAATCATTCGAGATATCAGTGAACGGAAACAGGCGGAACAGGCCATTCGGGAGAGCGAAAACCGGTACCGAGTTCTTTCCGAAGGCGCGCTTTCCGGGGTCTATATAATACAGAATAACAGCTTTGTTTACGTAAATCCCGCGCTCGCGGGGATGTTTGGTTATTCAACCGACGAACTCAAGGGCGGGATGTCTCCGCTTGATCTGACCTTCCCTCCGGATCGGGCCAGGGTCAGTCGCAATATCCGTAAACGCCTGCGCGGAGTGGCTGACAGTCTGCAATACGCCTTCCGCGGTCTGCGCAAAGACGGGGAGGTTATCTTCTGCGAGTCTCTGGGCCGGAAGGTGGTGATCAACGGAAAGCCGGTGATCATGGGGACCCTGCTGGATGTGACCGAGTGGCATCTGGCGGAGACCAGGGTTATTCAGCGTTCTGATTTTGAAAAACTTATAGCCTCTCTTTCCACCAGGTTTATAAATCTGCCTCCCGAAGAGATGGATCGGGGTATTCAGAATGCCTTGCGGCTTATTGGTGAATTCGCTCAGGCTGACCGCAGCTATATTTTTATTTTTAACGATAAGGCGCGAACCATGAGCAATACCCATGAGTGGTGCGTGCGAGGGGTTACATCACACATAAAGCAAAGCCAGGACCTGCGGCAACAAGATTTTCCCTGGATCGTGAAAAAGATCAAGGCCCGGGAATCCATCTACTTTTCGGACCTGCGCGACCTGCCGAAAACCGCGCGGGCGGAAAAGGCCGAGTTTGAACGGCAGGAGATCGATTCGCTGATAAATGTGCCCATGATCTGTCTGGGCCGCGTCATTGGGTTTATCGGGTTCGACAGCGTGAAGAAACAGCGACAATGGAATGAAGAGATCCGGACCATTATGCGGATTGCCGGTGATCTGTTTTCCAGCGTTATTGAACGCCGGCGCATGGATAATGACATCTGTGTGCTGCACCGGGAATTGATGAAGACGAATATGAAACTAAAACAGCTGGCCCTGCGTGATTCGCAGACCGGGTTGTTTAATTTCCGTTATTTCGAACAGGCGGTGGAGATGGAATTTATCCGGGCCCGCCGGCAGGCTGACCCGCTTTCGGTGATGATGCTGGATATCGACCGGTTTAAGTCGGTTAATGATAGGTATGGACTTAAATTCGGCGACTTGATTCTGAAACAGCTGGCCGAACTTATTGATCGGGAGGTGCGAAAGTATGATACCGTCGTCCGTTCCGGGGGCGAGGAATTTCTGATTATCACCCCCGGGTTGAATCGGAGTCTCGCGCTGGATCTGGGGCGTCGTTTGCTGGAGGCGGTTCGGGCCTACGATTTTGGCGATAGGGATGAAGGGATAAATCTGACCCTGAGCTGTGCGGTTGTTTCTTATCCTGAGGACGGGATAAACCACTCCGGTGATTTTGTTCGGCTTGCCGAACGCGTTCTCAGCCGTCCAGGGAAACAGACTAACGGTCGGTTGTGTTCTCTGCCGGATCTTCAGAAAAGCAAACCGGTCCGGCCGGCGGGGAACGAGGCGGATGCTGTTTTTCTGCGAAAAAAACTGGAAAAGCTGACAAGGCAGGCTAATCAGGATCTGGCTGAGGCGGTGTTTACATTTGCGAAAGCGATTGAGAAAAAAATCCCGTCTTGCGCCAAGCATCTGGAAAAAACGGTTTATTACGCCACCGGTATCGCGCAGAAAATAGGGATGACCGGGGAAGAGGTTGAACGTGTCCGGCAGGCGGCCCTGCTGCACGATCTGGGCAAGATCGGTATCAGCGACCGGATCCTTAATAAACAGAATAGCCTTACAGAAGCGGAGTATGAGGAGGTTAAAAAACATCCTCAGCTTGGTGTGGATATCCTGAAGCCGGTCTATTTTCTTCAGGGAGTCCTTCCGCTGATTTTGCATCATCATGAGCGCTGGGATGGTGAGGGGTACCCGTTCGGACTGGAAGGAGAGGAGATCCCGATAGGCGCGCGGGTGATCACCATTGCTGATGCCTTTGAAGCTCTTACCTCCGGCTGCCCCGGCCGGCAGAGCCTCAGCCCCGCCGCCGCCCTGGAAAAGATTCAGGAGGCCAGCGGCCGTCAATTCGATCCAGCCCTGGTCCAGAAGCTGGAAGAGATTGTTAAGACGTAAGAAGAAGCACCGAGCATCTTAGTATCTTAGCATCTTAGTAAAAGATAGAACCGAAAACTTCGTCGGTTAGATTTTCTGTCAATACAACCCGTGGCGCCTTAGGAAGCGCAGGAGCAGTCCTATGTTTTGGTTTTTCCGTGAAGTGCTTACCTGAATCCCCTTTTAGGGGTTGGGGGTCTTACAGGAA